>JAWAXC010000045.1 GCA_038897115.1 Sulfolobales archaeon
AGGAGGTGAAGCCTGATGAGGAGACCTCGAGGCTTGTAGATTCTAGGTGGAGAGAGTATGGGATAAAGATCTAGGAGATCATCTCTCCAAACCGCCTACCACCTTATATATGATATAAAGGATAATTGCTATAGCCATAACACCTGCCAGCATGTAGATAATATGCTGTGAAGCACCCGGCAAATCGATCGAGGACAATACTCTAAGGATAATCATTAGATTTAGAAACACTATAAACCTATTATCCAGAATCCTTGGGAGCACTATTGCGAAGGGCTTTAACGGGATTAGAAACCTTGAGTAGGCCGCGAATACATTCCCAACAAAGCCTAGCATGAGCATATGGATATAGAGATCATTTGAAGCTCTCACCAACCCAGCATGGCTTAGCATGAGGATTAGCGAGAAGGCTATACCCCATAGATGGGCTATCCTCAGAGAGTTTGCATATGCCCCTACATTCCCAGATCTAGAGCTCTTCCAACCCTTTCCAAAGATCACTAGGGAGGATACAAACATGCTGGCCATAGCAAGGATATCCGCGGCTATCGCTTCATATCTATCCCCGCTGGATATATATAGCATTGAGGCTATGGCCGAGGCTATTGAGAGGGTTGGAGGTATCCATAGGAGGGTATCTAGATCCTTGCTATAGTATCTCCTCGTAAACGGATCTGTTCTGATCATGACGGAGAAGATTATTGGGATTGGGAATACATAGTATAGCCTTGGATCTAGGAGAACCCATATGCCTTGGAGAGCATATGTGGTTGCGAAGATCGCCATGGCTGAGAGGGATATTACGAAGAATATATTCATAGCCTTGAAGAACCTCGTCGAGGGTCTTCTAGATGGTGTTAGGAAGCACTGTAGGGATGAGAAGAAGTTGAGCCAGGATGCTATGGCTAGAGATGCTGTGGAGAGGATCTCGAGGGGGTCTTTTGGAGAAACATATATATAGATCCTTGAGACTGCTGAGAGGGCTATGAGAAATGCTATGGATATCGAGTAGATCCCTATCTGGGTTACACCGCTATATGCTGGTGTGAGGATCATAGAAACACCTATGACAAGAGCTGGAAGGGCTAGTGATGCTAGTAACTCGAAGTGGGGTTCGAGGAGAGCTATTGGTGAGCTGGTTGCTCTTGTAATGAGTATTGATCCTCCATATGCTATTGAGAATAACGCTGTGGCGAATCCTGTTATTATTATCGCTGCAAAGGATCTATAGAGGACTCTGTTGCTTCTCTCGAGAAGAGCTTCTAACCCCCTGACCCGCAACCCTCTCCATCTCCCTCCTCAACCTAGAGAGCCTTATATTATGCATTGCGAAGAACAGAACAATGCTTACACCTGTTAGAGGTGCTGATAGGAGTGTTACACCTCCAAAGCCATATATATCGTATATAGCCCTCAGGATCAGGGATGTGTTTAGAAGTATATATGGTATATAGCTTGGCTTAGGAGCCCTTCTAAGGCTGATCCCCATATGGCTGTACATGAGAACAGCATCAACACCGAAGATCGTGTTGAATATATATCCAAGTGCTATCGAGTGGATAACAAGATCCCTTGGATTTGCCGAGAAGCCGAGCATGGATTGGTAGAGAATCATTAAGACACCACCAATGATCAGCCATGAAAAGGCTGTCACAAGATGTGTGGCAGAGTAGATAGCCATATACCTCGGGACAAGCCCACCCCTAACACCCTCTAAAAGGCTTCTCAAAAGCCCAGAGCCGTAGATAGCTATGAAGGCCCCGATGATCAGGAGGATGCCACCGAGTGGTCTAAGCCATGGATATATATTCTGTGAGAAGATCAGTATACCGGCTACAACAAATCCATAGCCTATAAACATAGATCTCCTAGTAGAGGGCCTCAGAGGAGATCCGCCTAGCAAAAGAGGTATATCCCTAGACTCTACAGCAATAATAGTGGCTACAGGGAATGCCAGGCTTGCAATAGCAACCTCATAGGGGGATATCGATGAGATCTGCCTGGCTAGGAGCCATGCAAGGATAACAGCCCCTCCAACCCCCGGGCTAGCTGTTAGGAGATAGTTATAATGAGTCGGCTTAAAACCAAGTCTAGAGGGCTTCAGATAGATCCTAGAGGCATAGATAGAGACTATGATAAGAATCGCTGAGACCGTTAAAAGGGAGGCCTCTAGATTGCCTAGTAGAAGAAGAAACACTGAGATCCAGAAGAGGATTAGATATAGAAGCCTATATATAGAGCTAGCAACCCCACCACTCCACTCGAAAGAGAGGAGGGCTAGGATCTCGAGGGATATCAGGGATAGAAGAAAACCATAGATCATCAGAAACCAGTGGATTGGAAAAGCAGAGCTCAGACCCACTATAACCCCTAGATCAACACCCTGGTAGCTAAGCATCCTACCAACACCAACAAGCCCACCAAGCATAAGAGCAACTACCCCAGAGAGCATTATAGGCCTACCATATCTAAAGGGATAAGCGGCCTGAGAACCCAACACCCACCCCAGATAAAAACCATCAATACCCACTAAAACCAGACAACCTAAAAAATTAGGTGTAATGCTTATTAGTTACATCCAAAGCGATCATTAACCATAGCTTAACTCCTATAAATTAGATACTGAAAGACTCGCCCTTTAGAGCGAGGATTAGTGATGATTATGAGCTTAGTGCTAGCGCTAGGCTGGATAATGAGGTGGTAAGCATGGCAACCAGACCCCTGGATGATCATAGATGGGGGCTGGCATCCATATCCCCGAGTCCCCGGGAGGGGATAGGGGTAATAGGCTGGAGACCCGGCCCAGGGCTAAACCATGCAAGAGCCTGGGATTTAGCCCAGACCTCCCCGCTCTAGAAAGAGGCCCTTTCAAAGCCGTATTCCTGATATGTATACGATGCTGGAGGCTAGTCAACGCAGACCCCTTTTAAATCTGTTTAGAAGGGCTGAAACATCTTTGATGGTTTTTGGAAGCTTTTATATAAATTCATTGTTAAGAGCCTTCAAGGCTATTGGTTATGCCGATACATATACAAGCTCCAATAGCTACAGGTTTAATGGTGCCCCCTAGGTGGGTGAGGGTGGCTGAACCGCCGTAGCTTGCCTAGGGGAGACCGTGATGACCCCGAGGGCGGCTCAAACCGCTCTCGGGTGAACGGAAGCGAATATCCACCGGACGAGGGTGATGAGGGCCCGATATTGTAAGAGGTGATCGAGGATCAAGCGTCTGATCGAAACAGTTGTTACCAGTAGCTTCCAAATCTATAGCAAATCATCAATAAATGCCCCTTGATCTCGTTCAGTTTTACAGTAGATCATTTTACTCTTTTAAATCCTACTTCCTGAGCAGCAATAAGCTTAAAACCCATACAAAGGCATGTATCTCCTGCTTTAATGATAACATAATAGCCATCAAAGACTAAAGGCTATAGTCTACTGCGAGACAGGCCAAGTGGCATCTGCCAATAAGACTCTCCTAACCCCATGAGAAATGAGTAGGTGTCAAGAGGGAAGCCAGTATCTCCTGGTAAGGGCGACCACATAGCCGGTAAGCCGAGATATTGGTATTAGTATAGGTATCTCGATTGTAGTGTTTTGAGGAGCATAAGCTACATGTTATTTGGGTTTACACATGTCTTAGGTGATAAGCTAGCGGACATAGTTGGGAAATTCGAGCTATATTTCATGGTTCCAGATCTGCCGCTGAAAATTGCACACTGTATATAGCAAGAAACTCAGGATAAGTTTCGAGGAAAAGGAAAGGACTTGGTCAAAGCCGTATAAGGCGGGATCGGAATCACTAAAGACAACACCAACTACTGAGGGCAAGGAGCTGAGAGAAAAGGCTGGAGATATACAGACGTAATCGAACATTGCAGCCTTAGAAAAAGAATATAAAGATAAAGAGAGCTTAATCATATATAGTCGATACTTGCAAACTTTATGAGATTATATCCAAACCCTTGCATCTCTTTGTCTAAAAAGTATTCTTCAACTCTATAGTAAATCATTGTAATAAGTGTGCAGCTATGAAGAACGATGATGGAAGACTAGATTCAAGTCTAAATGTCCCTTTAATAAGTATATAATAGATAGAACAAGATAGTACAGATCAATTGCAGAGCTAGACAAACCAATATAACGATTCATATAAAATTCAAGGATATAACCTTAAAACCTCGAAGAATCATCAAAAACCATCTAGGCGAGCTTCATAGTCTCCTCCTAAGCATCAACCTAGATCATCGGTCCAAGGCTTCTTTTTAGCTTTTAAAACATGTGTAAAGAAAACCTAAGAGATATTAAAATGAAATTAAGATACTTAGTTGACCTTATAGAAGGAAAAATAAATACCTCTGGAACTTATTAGGATAGGGTGGTAGCCTTCTGAGTAAAGATGATAAAGATGTGGTTAAAGATTTTGCAGATCTCGCTAGAATTATTGTTCATGTAGAGCAGGCTTATGACATTGCAGATGAGCTAGCTAGAGCTCCTAATAAATATGAAGATGGTCTTGCTAAATTATCCAGATTAGCCATTAAGGTGGTGAATGACATAGAAAGCATGATCAGTAGAAGATTAAAGGAGGGATCTCAGCAATCTGATGTGAAAGAGTTAGAGAGTATTAAGAATTATCTAGGCAAGTTTAGTGATTCCTTAGAAGAGTTATTTGAGTATCTTAAGGATCTCAACGACGAAGATATGAGAAATAAAGAGATCAAGAGATTAGCCGCTTTAATAGTGGCTCCTGACCGCAGATCTCTTAATATAAGAGATATTCTATGGAGGAAAACAACTGGGTGATAAGTATGCCTTATCCACCCTATGTAAGGGTTTCAGCCCGGGTATCTGTAGAGACATCGGTATTGACAGGTTCCGGCTCCATAGGTAATTACAATACCCACGCTATAGCAACGGTAATATTTAAAAGAGGGACTGATCCTCCTAAAGTATATGAGGTTCCTGTAATAACTGGAAATGCTATCAAGCATTGGCACGCTCTATATCTTGCGGAGACCTATGAAGCTTTAGGAGGTAAAAACCTAAATGATCTCTGTAGAAAAGGGATAGGCGCCAGAGGGTATGATGTGAAAGCTAGTATCAGTGGGGCAAAACTTCAAAAGGCCGAATCGGAGGAAGAGGCTATAAAAGACCTCTGCAACGATATACATGGTTTCTTGAATCCTGAGCAGCAGATCAAGCGGGATAGCTTAGTGAAAGTATCTTTTGGAATACCAATACTAGAGGAAGAGGTTCTAGAAGTTGCTTCGAAGTACTCTGTTACTCATAATAGGGTAATACCTGTAAAGAATGTTGAGGAGGAAATGATGGTCTTTAAACAAGAATATTCCTCTATTCTTTATGGTTTCTCTATGAGTATGAATCTAGGGATGACACTCATACCTATGTACTCTGGGGGTGCTGTGTCCGGCATAGATAACATAGATAATGAGCGTAAGCTCAGGATCAGGGCATCTTTGCTAGCTTTATTACCTCTCCTACAAGGCTCGGCCTCTAAACAAGCCAGGGCTCTGCCTATATCGCGGGTTGAGGAGTTATTAATCGTTCTATCCAAGCTGCCTGTGCCTAATATTGTTCACGCGGCCTATCCCGATTATTTAGAAAGATCAATTGAACTAGTGAAAGGATATGTGTTGAGCGTCAGCAGCCTATCTGATAAATCAAAATCGGATGTTAATACATGGATCTTTTGTTACAGTAGAGACCATAACAGATGTGACCCCCGGACACTTTCCCAGCTTTCGAGAGATTCCACCACTTCCAAGGCTGAAGACAAAGAAACTGAGGAATTTACAATTGATACTCTTATCAAGGTAAGGAGATACAAAGATATAGGAAATATGATCAAAGAGGCTGCGGAAATAGCTTCAAATATGGTGCAACCTCTTGAATCCCGGAAAAGCGCTTAGTGTTGAATTAAGAGGCCCCATTATATCGGTAAGAGACCCTGAAGTATATCAGGTAGCAATAGCACCGCCTCTACCTATGCCTTCAACTATAGTAGGCGCTATAGGGTATGCCTACTGGAAGATAGGGCTATGTAGCGGTGAGGAGCGCTGTATGAGTAGAGCCGGAGAAACTATCTTAAAGGCTAGAGCCTCGTCTGCATTCTCAATAAAATTTAGTGCAGTACTATCTAGATACAGAGGTGTTTTAGAGGAAAAGAGATTGCCAAAAGATCCAAATGAGATCTCGAAATTCCGCGACGCACTAGTGCGAGAGTATGTTTTCCTCGATAGATTTAAGGTGTTCATTCTCCCGTCAGATGATAAATATATCGGTGATATTAGAAGGGCATTATTAAATGTTGAGAGAATTGGTGATAGCGAATCTCTTGTCTCGATTTCCTCGATCGAAGAGCACGAGATCGAAGACTGTGAAGGGAATACTGTAAATGTAGTCGTCCGATCCTCGATAGCCTCTGGCGGAAACTATATGATCGTAAGAGGGTTACTCGAGAACGGAGAAAAGAGCATGCTGGCTCTGCCCCTCATGTCCGAGAGAAATTACTATAGACCTAGCGAGATCAGACTCGAAGCTAGTAGGAGAGTTAAATGCGCAGGCAATTTTAGATTTCCAGATGGTGATAATTGGTGACGCCTTCGAGTTTAAGAGATGTTATAGAGAGCCTGATTAAGTCGTGGAATAAAAACGTTACGATTAATCAGGCTCTCTTAAATAGGCAAGAGGAGATCGCATCTAAGATCTTTAATGAAGCAATTAATTTAGAGAAAGGAGGATTGCTATTTATCTTGAGAGCGCCTACCGGCTCCGGAAAGAGTGAAGTTTTTCTCGCACCATATTTCTGGCAGTGGTTCAGAGGTGAATTTTTCTCCCCCAGGATGTATTTGGTAGAGCCTTTGCACGCAATATTAAGACACTTCAAAGACAGAGTTCAGCGATATGTAGAGGGTCTTGGCTTGAAAATATCTATTGGCGAGGATCACGGCGAGACTGTCAAAAGCACATATCTCTATGGAGCATTAATAACGTTAACAACGGTAGATGCCTATGTTTATGGCTACGCAGCCAAGAGGGTTCAGGTCTGGGAAACATTGGGAGGAGCTGCTACTGGGAGATATACTATGCCAACCGGGTTAATCGTCTCAGCACTATCCGTTTTTGACGAGGCACACCTAATCCAAGATGAAGTATTCTTAGCACCGAGACTCATAAGCAGAATAATATGCTACCTGGTCTCATCGGGAGCCATCGTGCTGCTCTCATCAGCTACGCTGCCTACGTACCTAGAGGAACTTCTAGCGAGAGACAAGTGCGGAAAGAGTCTTCAGGAGGTTTGGAAGGGTCCAGGTAGAAATATTATTATAGATACCAGGAAGACGCGTCTTCAAGATAGTATATTACAGGATCTCTCATGTGAAAAAAATAATCTCGTAATAGTAAATACTATAGAAAGAGCCCAGAAGATATATAAATCCGTAAAGGAGAAGTGCAGAGAGAGCAAGGTATATCTAGTTCATTCATTAATGCGGAAAGAAGATAGAGAAAGATCTCTTGAGTCTTTAAAAGAGTTAAAGGAAGAATATGAGAAGAGCAAGAATTTGCGAGAGGTTAGAGATGGTGCTAAGATTACTTTGATAGGTACTCAAGCACTCGAAGTGGGTCTCGATTACGACTTTGACGTACTATATACAGAGCTGGCTCCTATAGATTCCGTAATACAGAGAATAGGTAGAGTGGGTAGGAGAGGTAGAAAGGGTGAAGCCATTATATATCTGGACTTAGAGCATCATGCCCCATATCATCAAAAGCTGATTGATGAAAGTAAAGATATTATTAAGGGGCTCCCATCTATGAACCTAGACGATCCGAATAATATAAGTGGCTTAGTTGATCAAGTATATAAGAATACACTTATTGAAGAGTTATCAGATAGGGGGAATATTCTATACATTAAATTTATTGAGTATATTAAAGATCTACATCTCCTAGCATACCCGCCTCAGAGAGTGTTTACTTTAAGGCCGTCATTCTATATATATTTATCTCTAATAAGATCTAGCGATGTGAAGAAGGGGGATAAGGGCTATACCGTGGATCGAGATAGCGTTGAGAAGGGCCTAATTAAATATTCAATATCGATGTTACGCGACTATGCCTTTGAGAGGCTGTTAAATATCCTTAAAAAGATTCGTGATAGAGATGCTTTGTATATAGTTAAAGATTTTATTTGGGATGATCGCAGTGGGAAAGAATCTTTTAAGATTGAGAAAGTAAGCAGTAATAATGATCAAGAAATTAGCGATGCTATTTATAGGAGAGAAACATTCGTGATAATATTAGATGAAATAAAGGATTTATACGATCCTTATCTAGGATTAGATTATACGAGTATATCAACCGCTGAAGAGAAACCCGTAAGGAGAGAGGGAACTAGGAGGAGGTAGGCAAAATGAGTTGTTGCGCATTTTACTGCGAAGAGAAATGTGTTGAGACATATTCGGAGCATGTGAAAAAAGCTATTAATGTTTGGCGTTCCCTCAAAAAATACTATTCTGGGGTCATTAAGAGGGTTTTAGGGACTTATGGATTTGATCCTATCGCTGTAGCTTTGATCACCCATGATCTGGGGAAGCTGCTGGAGATCTATAGGTTTCGTAGATATAGATTTATGTATAGACATGAGATTGTGGGGGCTTATGTTCTCTATAAGATGCTTATTGATGAAGATCGCGATTTAGCTACTATACTTAGTTTAGCTGTGATGCTTCACCATGAGTCAGGCATTATAGGTTATATCGGTGAGCTAGGTGAAAGATACTTAACGGTAACTACTTTGAGATCTATCTTAGAGAGATATTCTAGATATCTTATAGTAGGTAAGGATTGCGATCTTGATACATTAGTTCAAGATCTAGCTAGCTTTGAGGAAATCGATAAGATCCGCGACAAGATCTATTCGATCAAAGATTTATTAAATAATTTAGGAAGTGAGAATGGCATCAGAGATTTCTTATCTAATGTAAAAAGACTGATAATAGATAGTAGCGTAGGATCATTGCACATACTACACACGCTAAGGGGTAGAGTAGCTGCGGTACTGCACTTGCTGGTAGTCTCAGACTCGGTAGCCGCTCATATAGGTAGAAGTGGGCGATGCGAAGGGGATAAAGACGAGGCTACATGGATCGTTAGAAGAATTGCCGAGAGCTCTGAACCGGTCTCGATAGAAGAGCTAAGGGAGATTTTGAAGAGGAGTTGAGATAATGATTACTTTGTACACACCTGGACACGGTTTAATAACTGATTCATTAATTCTTCACGGAATCCTCAGGATTCTTACGTGGTGCGGGATTAGTAGAGGGAGAGTTTCGAGGTTTGGTGAGAGATTCGTTATAGAATTAGAAGATAGCAAGCTTGCTTGCGATAAAGATATTATAGATGAGTTACTAGAGGAGGTCTTGATCTCTATAGAGAGTTATTTAAGTCAAGATGAGAAGAAGGGCTATTGGGAGGTAATTAATGTATCAGATAGACTAAGTAAAATAAACTACGCCAATATAAATAGACCAGCGCTCAGAAATTGGTTGGGCCAGATCCTAGACTCGGTAGAGGGATTCAAAGGACTTCAAGTGTACAAAGATCCTAATCACAAAGATCAATTCGAGAGAAGCAGAAAGAGCAGAAGTTTAGCGACACTCTATCTTCCGCTCTCAGCTGTATATGGTAAATATGCTCAAGAGAAAAAAAGAGTCTCAGAGAACCCCTATAAGGTTTGCGATACATGCTTTATCACTACTAATATAGGATTATTATTCGGTACACATATAGTCCGAGTAGATAAAGGAGAGAAAAGCAATGTTTACTATACAACTTTTATTGCTAGAGAGGATGTCGATATGAATGATTTGCTGTTGCTCCAAAGAATAAGTGAGGGCTACTACTATGTTAGAGGGGAGGTAGAGATACCTCTTATCTCAGCACCTTTAATAGCTCTTTCTCAGGGTGAAACAATAGCTTCTGTCGAGGATCCTTATAAGATCCAGGTTTTGACATGGTCTCTACAACTGGCTAACAATTTCCAAAGATCCTTAGGCTCAATAGTAATCGACTATGAACCTATCTACAGATTTGTTGCAGAAATTAAATTAAGTATGCCTAATTGGCCAAGATTCTTAAACGAATGTCTTCTCAGGTTTAAAGGCGGAGAAGCTGTTCTAGCGAATTTATCAGAGACCTTAATATTTGGAGGAGATGTATATGCTGTATCAAGAATATTATCATCACATATCATGGATATTCTTGAGAAGAGGAAGGAGTATCCTGAGGTAGGGAAACTATGTAAGATTGATGCCGACGAGATCATAAGGTCTCTTCAGGAGATCCAGGGCAGAACACGTGCTAAGTAGATGAAAAGTAAACGACGATCAGAGCATCATTATCTATGTTTTGATACTTACTACATAGGGTATTGCATAACTCTCGTAAATCTTTTACATATTCATGCCTAATATTGGAACAATTTAGAGTGTCATATATACCTCTAGGATATGATATACCATATAGAACTAATACGTCAATTGTTTTAATTATATCATTTAAGCATACACGTTTCCTAATTTTACACCTCCCGCTACTTATTTCAACATGTTTATTTAAACCTTCTTCATTTGTAACCTCAATGACTAATAAAGTATCATCACAATAAGCTATACAATCGACACAACTATCATCATACACCTGACAATCTCTTAGGAATTCGTCATCTATTACAATTCTCTTGTATTCATTAACCTCGTTTTTGTCAGTGGCGAAGATCGTATTTCCGCATGATATTCGTATAAATTTCCTCACATATTTATTTTTATTCTCTATTTTAATACCTGTTCTTGCTACACAGGGGCATCTACTCATTATTATACACCATATACACAAGGATCTATTTAGTTTATGCCTAGTTATAAAGATCTATAATCTCATCCGTATAGCTCTCTATAGCAGAGGACATAGGATCTATGTTCTTAATTTTGTATCTAGCCTCCGAAGTTTTGGTTTCTGATTTTTCCGTAATTATTAGAGTCATATCTGCAGGTTCGATATCTACGCTAAGTTCCCTGGCTATTTTATCTATTCTCCTAAGCATGTCTAAGAATAGTAGATTGTGTGTAACCAGGATTACCGGTGTACCATTTCTAGCTATCACGTGAAGAAATAGTGCTAGTTGTTTCATCGCCACCGGATGTAAGCCTATGTCGGGTTCGTCAATTAGTACGAGCGGTTGCTCGTTAGCTAAGTAAGACAGGATGTTAATTAGGAGTCCTGATCTAAGATAGCTTGATGCTGAATATATTGTCGGGATCTCTTTTTCATCATTTACTTTCTCGATAAACCTCTTACCTTTTACGACGAATCTTCTAGAGAATAGCTTGTCCTCTAATTTGCCTAATATCTCATTTATATATGAAGGAATTCTTCTTCGAAGTGTAGGTGATGCTAAAAAACTTATCACAGAGAAAATAAATTTAGCGTCAGAAGGCTGAAAAGGATAAAGCATATTGAACCTTAGCAATGTATCAAAATAATATGGTATCATATAAGTCTCCCTATCAAATTCTTGTTTACCATTCTCGTAATCGCACGAAGGCTCTTCAATATCTCTTCCACTAACGCACCTTAGGTGTAAATCAGCTTTCTCACTTCTTACCTTAATCTCTATATTACCAAACATTTCAGCTAGATCTTTCAGCTCGCTCTCAACAGGGAAACCCTCAGATTTACTAAAGGAAACGGCATCATGAAATATTCTCAGAAATAAGGTCTTTCCGCTCCCGATATGGCCGAAAAACACGGTTAGATCGCTAATCTCGAATGCACCCCTAGAAAGGTTCCCTAGGACAAATTCGACATGATATGTCATAGACCTCTATGACCCTTATAATAGAATATCTGCTTAGCTAATAAACCTCAAAAAAGGTTAATATATTGCCATAAAAATATCGCAATAAAAACCACGAAAAGCCTCTCCAAATAAAACTCTGCCCTAATTTCATGACTCTATGGCAGATTATTTTGCTGGATCTCTTCGTAGGAAACCGCTGTTCTGAAGATGTTTAGATTTCATGCTTATCTATAAGGCTGTTAGCTTATTATGAGGCCCTGCGATGAGGCAGGGATAAAGATCTAAGCGAGAGCTCACATAGATACCCATGCCCGAGTATATGGTCTCCCCGCTGTAGGTTGGGGTCGCTTACAAGCATTGTATTACCTCATCTCCCTTGATACCCCCTGCTTTTTAGCTGCTAATGTAATACCCCGACCCTCCCGGGTGATTCAGGAATGATCCCCCGGATCTTCTCGGGAGTCCCTGGAGACCCGTAGAGGGGGATCGATAGATCCCCAGAAGATCCCGGGATATATATATAGCACAATAACCAGGATCAGCCGGGAAGCATGGCCAGCTATATATCCACACTAGGCTTCCACAAAGACTTCATATAGAGAAAACTCCTAGATGAAAAACACAGCCGAGGAATAGAATAATAGTATTCACATACCAAAGGTTAGAAGCCTCGCCTCTTAAGGTGGGGATCGGTATGCTTATAGACCATCTGCTAAAGCAATGATACAGCCCCGGTGGGGGAAGAACCCCCGCCCTAGAGGGCGGGGAGCCGTCAGCATAAAGCCAGCAGCAGGTGCAACTATAACAGCGTATCAAAACCTAGCAACCTACTCCATGAAAATGGGACTATCAACGCCAGAGCCAACAGAGCTCCTAACAAGACATGCAGGGAGCACAGCACCATCAACACTAAACACAATACAAACACTAGAAGAACCAGGAGAAAGAAAGAATCCTAGCTAGCAAGAATAACACGGAAGAGTGAAAAAACAATAGCAAACCACATAACAGAACTCAAAAAACAATACCTAGTAATAACAAGGGGAAAAACAAACAACATACACACAACAAAACTAGGAATCATAATAGCTAGAATAGCAAAACAAAAAACAAAGATCATCCCGGAATCAACCGGGATAGAATAGGGAAAAAGATCCGAGGAGATCGAGAAGATCATATGATCAAAGATCGAAATAGATCCGAGGAGGAAAAGATCTCGAGGGATCATCCCGAAAGATCCAAGGATGATCTAGATCAAAAATCTTTGAAGCTAATAAGCATTGTGGTCATCAGAAACATAGATCGAAAACCAGATCTTCACTTATATACCCCAATAAGAAAAATGATAATGGACAAAACTGATCTGATATAGAACTGAGCAAAACCACACACATGATCTACTATAGAACTGTACGAAACAAATAGATCGGATGATCTACTATAGAATTGAAAGTCCTCTAGCCTCTTTTCCTCACCTTTATATCGAATAGGATGATCTACTATAGAATTGAAAGTATGTAGCCCGATAGCCCCAATGCGATTAGTAGGAAAGAGATGATCTACTATAGAATTGAAAGGCTCTATGATGCATATATATCCACAGAGATCATCATAGATGATCTACTATAGAATTGAAAGGGATATCATTTTGTTTCCAGGGGTATTTAAGGGTTTCGACGATGATCTACTATAGAATTGAAAGACGTGCTTGTCGAGGGAAACACAATTATTAACTGCGGAGGTGATGATCTACTATAGAATTGAAAGAGCTGGGGTTATTGATAGCTTTATCTTAGCTGGATATCTCTGGATGATCTACTATAGAATTGAAAGTGCTCAGCTCTATGCCAACGGCAGCCACCAACGCCCCTCCAAAGGATGATCTACTATAGAATTGAAAGCTTCTTTTAGGTCGTTTAGCTCTGTCTTGAGAGTTGATATGATGATCTACTATAGAATTGAAAGAGGTTCAGGCTGGTGCTAGAGCACCAAGGGTGCTAGAAACGATGATCTACTATAGAATTGAAAGACCTTGATCTTTTTGCCCCTAGCGGTTAGATAGACTGCAAATGATGATCTACTATAGAATTGAAAGGTCACAACTGCATCGACGTTTAACCTACCCCCTGGCTCTATACGATGATCTACTATAGAATTGAAAGAATGGGGAACTGGGGCAGTGGGTTTGGGTTGATGCTCCAAAGCGATGATCTACTATAGAATTGAAAGTAGGATCTATGAGAGGTTGAGGTCGAAGCCCACGTTTGTGATGATGATCTACTATAGAATTGAAAGGTCGAGGGCGGGGGGTAAGGAGGCTGGGCAGGATGATCTTGTGGATGATCTACTATAGAATTGAAAGATCACCCTTTACTCCTAATATGTACCAGCAAGATCTGGCAGATGATCTACTATAGAATTGAAAGTTCAGCATAGAGCCAGGGGCTAGGCTAAACATAGACGCCGTGATGATCTACTATAGAATTGAAAGAGACCTAATCGCAGCCCTAGACGAATTCATAAGACATAGATTGATGATCTACTATAGAATTGAAAGCAAGAGAGACGACCCATATAACGAGAAGATACGCGCACTATGATGATCTACTATAGAATTGAAAGATGTCCTTGAGGAAGCGTCTAACATCATCGAGAACCCTAACGATGATCTACTATAGAATTGAAAGAACACCATGCATCATAACACCAATGACAAAGATCAGATACATAGATGATCTACTATAGAATTGAAAGTCCAAGGCTTCCGGAGGGCTGGAGGTTTCTGGAGATAAGGGGATGATCTACTATAGAATTGAAAGGGGGTATATGAGGAGCGACTGCAGAGACATATATATAAGATGATCTACTATAGAATTGAAAGCCTGCCCAGCCTTCTTAATAACCATGGCGGCGAGGTACTTATGATGATCTACTATAGAATTGAAAGGCATATACATATTCAACTAGAGATGGAAACCGGGTAAAAACAGATGATCTACTATAGAATTGAAAGTTAGATTGTCGTTGGGATCCTGGCTATTAGCTATCCTCGTGATGATCTACTATAGAATTGAAAGGATGATGTTTCCGCCTCTTCATACGAGGATGTTTTGAAGCAGATGATCTACTATAGAATTGAAAGAGGTATCATATTGTTTCGGGGGGTATTTAAGTGTTCCGGCGATGATCTACTATAGAATTGAAAGTCTAGCCCCTGGCTGGCCGAGGCTATATTAAAAGTATTCTGATGATCTACTATAGAATTGAAAGCATAGCATAACTCGGGGGGAGCCTCTCGCTCTCATTCACAAGATGATCTACTATAGAATTGAAAGAGCGAGAGGTGTGATTATCAGTGACAGAACAATCATTGAGGATGATCTACTATAGAATTGAAAGCTCCATAGCAGATGTTGTTATGCTCCCAACATGGTTCCCGGATGATCTACTATAGAATTGAAAGGGTGCTGGTAAGAGCAGCTATATATTGAATAGCCTGCTAGGGGATGATCTACTATAGAATTGAAAGAGCCGAGAGCCTGGCACGGATAGTAGGCTTCGATGCCGTGGGATGATCTACTATAGAATTGAAAGCCCATATATCATCGCTAGCTATGTTGTTAGCTGTAGTAGGATGATCTACTATAGAATTGAAAGATTATTAACCCTATGCTATACTCAATTAGATCCCCGACTCTCTCGATGATCTACTATAGAATTGAAAGGGTTTAATACTCTTTCTCGATGCCACGTTCTATAATGGTACCGATGATCTACTATAGAATTGAAAGCATAGGAGGCACATACTCACACCCCCCATATTTTCAACAAGATGATCTACTATAGAATTGAAAGGGAACCTCTGCAACACCAGGTTTAAGAGCCTCCAGAACCTGATGATGATCTACTATAGAATTGAAAGGCCCAGATAGTGCGATACGGGATAACAGTGGGAATATAATCTGGATGATCTACTATAGAATTGAAAGCTATTATCAATAGTTATTATTTCGATTCCATATGCCATCATTCGATGATCTACTATAGAATTGAAAGCTATAACAAGTTGATCGCTAGATATCAGAACCCGCCATGTGGATGATGATCTACTATAGAATTGAAAGTCCTGTATTTCACGCTCGCCCATCACTTGATCCCTCTAAATTTCGATGATCTACTATAGAATTGAAAGTCAGAACAAGAAAAGCAGTGGAAACACTGAAGATAGAGATTAGGATGATCTACTATAGAATTGAAAGGGCAATGATAATCGCAATGGACATAGTAGCACTAGGATTCAGATGATCTACTATAGAATTGAAAGGGCAATGATAATCGCAATGGACATAGTAGCACTAGGATTCAGATGATCTACTATAGAATTGAAAGTCAACATAGATGTGCTGGTAATCGACCGCAGCCTGATAGCTGTGATGATCTACTATAGAATTGAAAGTCCTGGAAGTGGCTTATATTCAACCACCATCTTGGTGATTCTGATGATCTACTATAGAATTGAAAGAGTGCTTTGAACACGAGGAGCGGTATCGCAATAATAATAGCGATGATCTACTATAGAATTGAAAGTTCTTCAAACTTGATACTCTGAGAAACTATCTAGCCGATGATGATCTACTATAGAATTGAAAGTCCTCGGTGAGCTGCTTCAGCTCGATCAACCCCTGCTCCAGATTCTGATGATCTACTATAGAATTGAAAGCATAACCATATGCCCTTCCAATCGCTGTCCATCTACAGTCTTCTGATGATCTACTATAGAATTGAAAGAAAAAGAGTAGAAAAAGAAATAAAAGGAGAAGCAAGGTGGCAACGGATGATCTACTATAGAATTGAAAGTAAAGGCATGGGCGACATGATTATAAACACTTTGAGAGGCTTGATGATCTACTATAGAATTGAAAGTGGAGGAGGCCGATGCCAAAGCCAATGCCAGGGCAGGCGAGCCGATGATCTACTATAGAATTGAAAGCCCTCCTATCCGCTAACTACCAGACTGTTGAGGAGCGGTGATGATCTACTATAGAATTGAAAGCAACTTTGCTTAGATCTAGCAGATATATGCTGTCATATTCTTGATGATCTACTATAGAATTGAAAGTTCTGAGCGTTTCCAATCACATCTTTGATTAAATCAGATACGATGATCTACTATAGAATTGAAAGGCAATAATCTATCTCTTAGCTTCTTATTGTTGATCCAGTTTCTGATGATCTACTATAGAATTGAAAGAGCCCCACCACAGGCCCACCCCCCCAGATCATTTAGATGATCTACTATAGAATTGAAAGTCTTGAACCACACTAACTGGTAACCCAGTGATATCTATGAGATGATCTACTATAGAATTGAAAGGAAGATCTGAGGCTCTCGATCATGGATATAGGGGCCTCTACTGATGATCTACTATAGAATTGAAAGTGAACTGGGGATATCGCTAAGAGTATCATAATATCATATCTATGAATCTCTTTAAAGCTTCATTATATTGGCTTATCTTTCTACGCATTTAAGGGCCCTGCTTAGGATCTCATTTGCTATAATAGGTATGTCCGAGGGTCTATCTATATGTATCTCATCGCCGAGATATA
>JAWAXC010000046.1 GCA_038897115.1 Sulfolobales archaeon
CATCTCGCCAAGCCCTAGCTCGGCTAATGCAACCATATGTATTGGCTTCCTCATAGCAGCCCTGATCTGGAGGAGTGTTGGGAGCCTCGGAACATTGATCTCCCTGGTAACTGTTATAACAGCTGGGAGCTTTGCCCTAACAACCTCAGAGTATTCCTCCAACTCCCTCTCCACAACAACAGACCCCTCCTTAACCTCTATCCTCCTGGCATAGGATATACATGGATATCCAAGCTCCTCAGCAACCCTGCATGGAACCTGTGACGAGTATCCATCGATGCTTGCCTCCCCAGCTAGGATCAGGCTATAGTCGCCAGCCCTTCTAATCATCCTAGCAAGGATCTTAGCTGTGTATAGCTGGCTATACACATTAAACCCAGGATCTGCTAGTAGATATGCCTCATCAACACCCATAGCAAGGATCTCCCTCAAAAGATTCTGAGCCTCTGAAACCCTCTTACCACTAGCACCCCATGTAAGGAGGGAGAAGGAGCTCACCTTCTGGGCTATGCCCTGCTGCTTCATCTTAACAGCCTCCTCAACAGCATTTCTATCTATATCACTAACCCTGAGGGGGATCTCATCGAACAAAACCCTATTACTTGGATCAAGCCTTATATACGAGGTATCAACAGCCAGCTTCACCAGAACAGCTATGTTCAAAACCTCTCCCCAGATAATATCCACTCAATAGTATTAAGCATCAATAGCTTTTGAAGCGGATATCCAGCATAGATTTTAACCATATAGAATCCGATAACCAGGTGAGGGATTGCAATTTCTCAGCCTAGGAGCTAGGCCCTCTAGCTCTATCCCTAATCCTACTAGCTATATAGCCGGCCAAGGGTATTGCAACCCCTATAGCTGTATAGCCTATAAATATGATATAGGGTGGTGCGCCCCTCGTTAAGTATAATATAGATATAGATATTAGGCCTAGAATAGCTGTGAGTATAGCCCTATCTATGATATGCCATCTCAGCTGTAGATCCTGGCTTCTATATATATAGGCATGTATCGATAACCCTAGGGATATGCCTGCTATTTTCAATAGAGTCGCATCTTTATATATATAATAGCTTATAATAGCTAGGAGAAAAGCTAGGGGGGAGGCTAAATATATATATTTATATTTAGAGGTGGATATCCTAGGAATTAGAGAAGCGATCGCCCCCACAGCAGAGCCTATAGCAATCCCACCCAAGACATCCCTTGGATAGTGGGCGTTGAGGGCTAGCCTTGATAGAGATATAGATGTGATCATCACAGCAGCTAGAATAACTATAGATACGCTCCTCATTATAAGGGCTAGGGATACCCAGAAGGCTGAGCTAACCTGGGCATGACCGCTAGGGAATCCATAGCCCTCCTCTGGAAACACAGGGTTTGGAGGCCTTGGGAGCATGAAGATCTCCTTCAAATCTATCACCAACACCCCTCCAAGGAGCACCGCTATAGCTGTTGCAAAGCCAACCCATGGTGAGACCATGTAATAGATTATAATTGAGAGGCCAACATATATTGTCTCATCGCCTAGGCTTGTGATCCCATACCAAATCCCTATCGATATTGGTGGTGTTGAAACCACAGCTATAGCCACGGCTATAGCTATTGTAATTGATATAGCTATCACCACTAGATCTACTATCGACTTTATAGCAGATCATCCCCCGCTTTTCAGTGCTATTAACGCCACCGCTGTATTTCCTATCTAGCTTATAAATACTGATCTAGCTGGGATCTAGATCTTAGCTCTACTGAGATATATCTATAAATATCACCGAGGATCTCTACCCCCATATCTATATAACCTCCTCCTAACCGGATCTTCGAGATCGTGTTTATGAAGGGGTTAAGCCTGATAGAGATCCAGAGACCAACTCTAATCCCTACAGGCTGGGTTACCCCATATGATATATAGATAACACCTGGATCCCTGAGCCCGGCGCCCCAGAATATGTTTTCAACATCTATGGGATCTAGATCTTCTGAGAATATAATCTTATAGCCTCCACTGCTCATAGAGATCCTTCCCCAAGGCCTCTCACCCCTTTCAAGGCATATAACCATTATATCGCCTAACACCGCTTGCCTAGAGCATATCCTATACCCCTCTCTCCTCATATTAACATATGTTGCAACATCGTCATACGATGATGGGATCACAAGCATCTCTCTAAAAGACCTTATCTCCTTCAATATATCCTCATAGAGTAGATAGGCCCTTGAAATCGGTGCAACAATCACTATATATTTATACCCCTTATAACCACCTCCCTCATAGATCTTTTTAAGCGCCTCCTCACCCCTAACCACTATGAGACCCAATGCCTCATCAATCTCACTCGATACTTTTACACTCTTATTCCGATTAGCTTTAGACAAGATCATTTCCACTCGATTATTATTATCCTACCCAGCTTACAACTAAAAGCCTACCCTTCTACAGCAGAGAGGAGGTCAGAAGCGGAGATGCTGCTCTTCTAGAACAGAGGGGATTAGAAATAGCCTCTGATTATTGTTTTGTCTGTTATGTTGGTTTATAGCTGTTGATATCATTTGTTTTAGCCCTTCAACCCAACGCTTACAAGCACTTCTGTAACAAATATATCGAGAAGCCTACTGGGAACTCGATGAGCAGTTGCGAGGGGGAGGAAGGGCTCCTATGAAGCCTCCCACTCGCCCGAGGGAGAGTGGCTCCAAAGGGCGGTGGAAAGGCTAGACAGGGGGTAATGAGGCAGAGGGCTTGATATCTATTGATACCAAGCCCAATGAAACCAGAACCCCTATAGATCTGATCCCCACTATCTTGGGTTAAATGAATATGATTCGCTGTTAGCTATATAGTTTCTCAAGATATATTTCATAGGGCTGGCATCTATAGGGGAATGGGGGTTTTTAACGCAGTCTATTATCGGATCTATTGTTGAAAAGATCCACAGCTATAGAACCGAGAGTGGATTACGATTCGTTGATAGGGAGAAGGAGATTAGAGCTGTGCTGAGCGGTATAGCTGTTGATAGGGTTGGGCGTGAGTTCCCCGTTATAGAGGGTGGGATGATCACTGTGATCTATGGTCCGAAGGGATGTGGAAAGACAACACTATTCGATGCCCTGAGAGAGGCTGTTAGAGGTACTAAGGATTTTGAGGTGGTTTTGGTTAAAAATAGGGAGGAGGCTAGGTCTGTTGAGAGGATATATGTTCCAGAGGATCTTAGGAGGATCTTTGTTGATGCTGTTAGATTCTTTGGAGGATCTCTAGATACTACAACCGGATCTATCAGCGGTTCTGTAGACTTCACAGGGGTTCTAATGTTCGTGAGCAGCCATATAGCTAGGAGGCTTAGAAGGGCTAGAAGGCTTTTAATAGTGATCGATGAGATCAGGGCTGACAGTGATGAGAGACTCGCTGACTTTAGGGGCTGGCTTGAGAGCTATGCTAATGACCTTAGAAGGGATAATGCGATGTATAGGGAAAAAGGCGGATCCATAGCTGTGGTTGCATTAACAAGCGATGCTCTAGTAGCTAGCATAAGATATAAGGTTGGTGATAAGATTTGGTGGATATATATGTGGAATCTTCCGAGGGAAGCTGCCGAGGATCTCTCACAACAGCTAGCACTATCAAATATCATATCGAGGGAGCTTGGGATTGGTGAGAGAGATTCTAGCGAGCTCCTATGGAGACTAGCTGGTGGCAATCCAAGGGCGCTGGATAGAATTAGAAGGGTGGGGATTATCAAATGGGTTGATGAGAGTATTAGGGGTGCTGTAATCAAAACACTAGATCCTATGAGGATCTATCTCGGTGAGGAGAGGTTCTGGAGGATACTCGGTGAGATTATAGACAATATTGATCATCTGAGGAGCTATAGAGAGGTTGAAGAGGCTATGCTTGGGAATAATATAGCCATCTATGTGGCAGGCTCTAACGCTATATCATCTACTCCGAGGGAACCTTGGTTCGGCGAGTGGTATGCATATCAAATCCCCGCATATTACTATGCTCTAACGGCGATGCATAGAAAGAGGAGTGTAGAAATAAATGCTAGAGATATCATTGAAGAAGCGCTGAGGGCGGGTTAAAACACAGTTGTGATTAAAAGCCTCTTATTCTGTAGAGTAAGAAGACTGGATTCGTAAATTCTCTAGGAGCATATCCTCATAGCTAGCCTGGATAGAGCTTCTAACACCTCGTTCCTCCTAGATAACCTCTTAGCATTGCCCATAGCATATCTATACTGGATGCAGAAGTCCTCAACCATCTTGGAAGGGCCTCTAACTACTAGGTCTTCTCTCGTACTCATTATCATAGCTTCTACAAATAGGTTCTCAGATCTACATATCCTGGCTATTAGCCTTGGATCTTGGGGTTCGATCTTTAGGTATGAGATCACATCAACAAGATAATCCCTATACCCATCACCATCTCTAAATATATTTATATGTATATCTGCTATAACGCCACAGCCATCCATTAGATCCTTGTCATCGCTGCCCATGAAATGCTCGGAGAGAGCTCTGTATATTATATAAGGATCTCTACATATATATAGCCTAGAGCTTCTCACAACATCTAGCAACTTCACCATCAACCCATCCTCGTAGACCCTAAGAACAAGGCTCTCATTCTCTCTTCTAAGCCCTAGGGGTGAGCAATAGCTATACCTACTATCCCCCAGCCCAATACATATAATAGATTCTATAACACGGCATCCCTGCCAGAACTCCTCGCTATGGAGAGGCAAATAAGGCCCCACATAATTCTATATTTATCGCCTCTATCTACTCTATTCTTTGGAGCCTGTGTTGGAGGATCTATATATAGAGATGTATTCAAGGCAAATACTGGTTGAGGGGATAGGGGTTAAGGGTCAATCGATCCTCAGGAGATCTAGGGTGGCTATTATAGGTGCAGGGGCAACTGGATCTGCTATTGCCGAGATGCTTGCAAGGGCTGGTATAGGCTTTCTAAGGATTGTTGATAGGGATGTCGTAGATCTATCTAATATCCCTAGATGCCATCTATTCGAGTATAGCGATTATATTGAGAGGAAGCCAAAGGCATCTGCGGTTGCTGAGAAGCTATCTAGAATATCGCCCTACATAGCTGTAGAGCCTTTAACCATTAATGTAGATAGCGATAACGTTGTGGATATTATAAGAGATGTGGATCTTGTTATCGATGCTCTAGATAATCTCGAGACAAAGCACCTGCTTAACGAGGCATCTGTGATGTATGGAAAGCCATATATCTATGTAGGTGTCGAGGGTACATATGGCATGGTTCTCCCAGTAATACCTGGTAAAACCCTTTGTCTAAGATGTATAGTGAGGGACTATGTAGATGCTAATAGGGGGTGCGATGTTATTGGAACACATATAGTGGCTGTCACAATGGTATCTACCATCGCAGCCTCGCTAGCGATTAAGATGCTGCTTGGGAGGCCTATAGAGAACTATCTATATTATATAGATGCCTCAGCACTAGAGATAGCTAAGCTAAAGGTTAAAAGGGATCCGAGCTGCCCTGTATGCTCCCTAAAGAGGTTCGAGATGCTGGGTAAGAGGAGAGAGGGTAGGGAGATAGCTGAGGTATGTGGAAGCCCAGGTGTATATATCTCGTCCCCCTCACTACTGAGATCCCTAGATCTAAGTGGTTGGAGTGTTGAGAGAAGAAATGGGGTTACAATATATAGAAAGGGATCTATAGAGATCATAGCTTTTGAGAAGCACATATTGCTACTGACTAGGGGGGCTAGAGATATAGAGGAGATTCTGAGGGAAGCTAGGGGCTGATATCCCACCATTCTATAGGAGGGTTTTCAGATTTGATCATGCTTTATAGTGCTTAGTCTACTGTATAGTAGATCCTCTTCTTATTCTTCCCCCTATTCTCTACTTTGAGAAGCCTTATCTCTCCAACCTCTCTCGTATTCCTTACATGGGGGCCTCCATCTGCCTGGATATCTATCCCCGGTATCTCGACGATCCTTAGGACTCTATAGCTTGGAGGCATCTTCTCAGCAAGCTTGGTTATCCCCGGTATCTTGAGGGCCTCATCACGTGGCATATAGTATATCTTAAGATCGATAGCAGATCTCACAACCTCATTAGCCTTTCTAATCACATCCTCAAAGATCTGTCTATCGAATCTCTCTATAGAGAAGTCATCCCTAGCATATTCAGGCTCAACCTGACCCCCAGTTATGAGGGCTCCATAGTCCCTATACATTATAGCAGATATTATATGCGCAGCAGTATGAAGCCTCATAAGCCTATACCTCCTATCCCAATCAATAACCCCGAAAAGCTCTAGACCAGGCGAGAGACCCTCATAGCTATCCAGCACGTGATATACATCATCATTCTCCCTATCATGGATCGCCTTTAAAACCCTATACCTCCTTCCACCAACCTCCAGATACCCTGTATCAGTTGCAACACCGCCGCTCTCAGGATGAAAAGCTGTTTGATCTAGAAGAACGCCATTGCTAGTTATAGAAATAATTCTCGCCCTGAACTCCCTAACATATGAATCATCCCTATATATATGATGAGTAGGCATCCGAACACCCCCTTAGAGTTCCTTACCAACTATCTTATATAATTTATTATAAGGATTATCTCCTCACACACCCCCATCAATGACGCGGCAACATTCCAGGATAGAATTATAAGGCGTTAGGCTCAACAACATAAAGCCCTTAGAAGCATCTTCACATTAGATAGGTTAGAAGTATTTGATCTTCTTCTAATCCTAGTAGGGATCTTCATACTCAAGGGTATGAGGAACTCAGCACGGTATATAGCTCCTTGAGTACCGAGCTTCTATTGGGGTTTTTCATTAGGCTCGTGCCTATTAGACATGCGTCGGCCCCAGCTTCTATAGCCTCCACTATGTCTTTGGTGCTTTTCATACCACTCTCAGCTATTATTATGAGATCTGGGTATTCTCTTCTAGCCCTTCTCACTATATCTAGCATATGTTCTCGGCTAATCTCTAGGGTTCTGAGGTTTCTAGAGTTAATGCCTAGGATTTTTATTGAGATCTTCTTCATGATCTTTTCGAGCTCTCCGAAGCTGTTGATCTCGATAACTGGTTCTAAGCCTTTCTCCACCGAGTATTGATATAGGGTAGATAGCTCCTCAAGCTCCAGGGCTTCTGCTATTAGGAGTATTGATGTTGCTCCGCAGGATCTATATAGATCTATTTGTTTCTCATAGAATATAAAGCCTTTTGCGAGTATAGGGCCTCTATATCCCAGCCCCCTGAGTATGTATATATATCTAGGGGATCCCATGAACCACTCCCTCTCAACTATGATTGAGAAACCAGCTACTAGATCTTCTAGCTGGTAGAAATAATCTCTAAGATCCTGCCACATATTTATGATCTCTAGTGGTGATGCCCTTTTATACTCAGCTATTATAGCTACACCCCTATCCCTCCTCCATCTAGTTATCGATGATTCGAAGCCTTCAAAGGCTCCTAGATATGGTATAGCCCCTCTACACTGATCCTCACTATCTATCGCCAGGATTGCCTTGCTCCTCCAAATATCCCTTATAATATCTAGAAATCCCTCCAAGGCTATCTCCTCGCAAGCTCTATAAATGCCCTCAGGATCTTCCTCCCAAGCTCTGTCCCAACGCTCTCGGGGTGATATTGAACGCCTATCAAGGGATATGATCTATGGTGGAAGCCCATAATCTCTCCATCATCTAGGCTAATAGCATCCACCACAAGGCTCTCAGGAGGATCATATATTACATAGCTATGGTACCTCATAGCCTTGAAGACCTCGGGGATCTCCCTATATAGAGGCCCTCCAAAATGTCTCACCAGGCTTATCTTACCATGGAATATAGATCTCGCCTTCCTAACCTTAGCACCCATGGCAAGCCCTATCACCTGGTGGCCAAGGCATATACCTAGTATTGGTTTCTCCCCCTTGAACTCCTCAACCACAGCCCTGCTATAGCCTATATCCTCGATCTTCTCCGGATTCCCGGGCCCCGGAGATATTATAATAGCATCTGGATCTAGCTTTGATACATGCTCGGGAGATGCTCTATCGTTTCTAATAACTACCACATCTTTCTGATATATACTTTTAAGGATCTGGTAGATGTTGTATACGAAGCTATCGTAGTTATCTATAATCAAGATCATATGATCACCTCAGCACCCTCTCTATAATAGCCATCTTATTCTCAGTCTCAATATACTCATCCCCGGGCTTGGAATCGCTTACTATCCCAGCACCAGCCTGTATCCTAAGCCTATCCCCAGCTATAAAGGCTGATCTAATTGTTATTGCGAAATTAACATAGCGATCCACAGCAAACCCTATGACACCCGCATAGGCCTCTCTAGCACGCCCCTCAAACTCTGCTATAAGCTTCATAGCCCTATGCTTAGGAGCCCCAGTAACTGTTCCAGCTGGGAAGAGGGATCTGAGGGCTTCGAAGGAGTCGCTGAAGCTTTTAAGAACCCCTCTAACCCTGCTAACGAGGTGAACCACGTTAGGTAGGATCTGCGGGAACATAAGCTTCACAACCCTAACACTCCCCGGAATAGCGATCCTCCCCAGATCATTCCTAGCGAGGTCCACAAGCATCATATGCTCAGCCCTCTCCTTCTCATTCGAGACCAACCTCCTATAGATCTCGCCCTCCCTACCAGGAATCCTCCTCCTAGTACCGGCTACGGGGAATGTCTCTACAACCCTCCCCCTAGCTATTATAAGGGGCTCTGGACTAGCCCCAACGATCATGAGATCCCCTGTTCTATATATATAGGCATATGGGTTGCCCCCGATCTCCTTCAGGATCCTTGTAAATAGATCTAGAGGGGATCCTCTATAGCTATATACCTTATATCTAGATAACACTATCTGGAAAACCTCACCATCATAGATCCTCTCCTTAGCCCTAGCAACTAGATCCTCGAAGCTCCTCCTATCATGGGATACCTCGATAAGCTCTACACCAGGATCTACAGAGCTCTCAACCCTTTTCCCACCATAGATCTTTATGCCCTTTCCAAAGAGAGATCTGAGATCCGCCTGACCACTACATAGATCTATAGTAGCATATGTCCTAGGAACTATGAAGCTTGCAAGGGGATATATCCCCAGTGGGATCGCATTTAATAGGCTCTCCTCAGAATATATGAGTGATTCATATGAGATGAAGCCAAGCACCGGAATACCCTTTCCAAGTCTATATGTATGCTCTAGAAGATTTCTAAGATCTGTGAAGGGATCTCCAGCAATAGATATATCTTTAGAGCCTCTACCCTCGACCAAGGCCTTCCCACCGCTGTAGAGGGTATACTCGATCAGGGGTTCGAAGGCTGCTACTACCTTTCCACAGCCATTATCATAGATCCCTGAGTAGTAGATAAAGCCATAGGTCTCTCCCCCTAGGAATGGCTCTACATATCTATATATATCTATAGGATCTAGAGCCACTCTATAGATCTCTAGCCACCTCCACAAGCCTCTTAACCTTCACAGGATCCTTCTTACCAGGGGATGACTCAACACCACTGCTAACATCTATAACATCTGGTGCAACATGTTTAAGGTTTATAGCATTATCAGGGTTTATCCCTCCCGCAACACCACACGGCCTATATCTTGAGCATCCATATCTATATAGCTCAACAGGCAGATCCTTAGAACCATCTATAGCCCGGCGATCGACTCTATCCTTAGCTATATCTATTAACACATACTCCACATAGCTCGAGAATCCCTTTATAAACGATACCCTCTGATCTATATCTATATTTGGAGAACCCCTAGATATGATAACAGGGATCACTCTATAACCTGCCATAGATGTCTCTTCGAGATCGTGGGTAGATAGATCTTCTAGATGGAGTTGGATAATAGCATCCAAACCAGATCCAATAGCCCTTTTCATAGCAACCCTGTCTGCGGCGACTAAAACAAGCCTTGATCTAGATAGTGTTGATGCAACATCCCTCACAAGATCCATACTCACAGATCTTAGAAAACCATCTGAGATCACCATTCCAACATACATAGCACCGGCTTCCTCAGAGATGATCGCATCCTCTATACTAGTTACACCACAGATCTTAACCCTTGCCAACCCCAGCCAGCCTCCTAGCAGTATTTATTATAGATTCTAGCTTCTTCCAAGCCCTCCCATCATATATCTCCCTCAAAGATCTTTCGAAGCCCTCAGCAATAGATCCTGATTCTCCAGCCACGTAGAGGGCGAGTCCGGCGTTTAATGCTATAAATATAGCTGAGGATCTATCCTCGCCTCTGAGTCCCCTAACCCCCTTACCATAGATCTCCTCCCTCGTTCTGCCAGATATCTCCTCAACAGGGATCTCCCTCAAACCGAGATCCCTAGGTGATATAGATAGCTCCTCATACCCCCCTTTCCTAAGCATTATATAGCTAGCACCGCTTGGGGATACCTCATCCATACCCGGGTAGCCCGTTACAACAGCATATCCCCCGAGACCCAGCTCCCTAATGGCCCCCTCAAGCTTCCTAGCTATCTCGATGCTCGGAGCCCCCACAACCTGGATCGATGGATTGGCTGGGTTTGCTAGAGGGGCTGTTAGGTTGAAGATAGTTCTTATCCCAAGCCTCTTCCTCACAGGAGCTATCAGCCTGAGGGCTCTATGATATATGGGGGCGTAGAGATATGCAAACCCCTCCCTCTCCAACATCTCCTCAGCTATCTCGGCACCATGCTCTATTGGATATCCAAGCGCCTCCATGAGATCCGCTGAGCCGAATATGCTTGAGAAACCCCTGTTACCGTGTTTAGCAACTGGGATCCCTATAGATGATACTACGATGGATGCCAATGTAGAGGCGTTGATGGTGTTAAGCCCATCTCCCCCCGTACCCACTATATCCAATGCACCCCTGGATCTCACCTTAACCGCGTTCTCCCTTAGAGCCTTTAGAAACCCCCTGATCTCCTCGGGATCCTCGCCCTTAACCCTTAGACCCATCAGTATTGCTGAAGCCTCAACAGGATCCATAGATCCGCTTAGCATCCCAATACAAGCACTATAGGCCTCCTCCTCTGTGAGGCTCTTTCTCTCAGCAAGCTTAGAGATCAGGCTGGCCATCTATATCACCCCATAGAAGTCTTCATCGTAGAGGCCGTGGCCGCTGAGATTCATCAATATAGTGATCCTCCTATTCCTTCTCCTAGCCTCTACAGCCTCTTGGATCACAGCTGCTATTGCGTGAGTACTCTCCGGAGCTGGCAATATACCTTCAGCCCTGTAGAAGAGGATCCCAGCCTCCCTCGCCTCCTCAGGGGAATATGCTCTGGGCTCTATCACCCCCTCCCTCAGCAATATAGATATGCTTGAGGCAACGCCATGGTATCTAAGTCCAGCAGCCCTTATCGATGGGGGTTTGAAGTCCTTCCCAAGTGTATACATCTTTATCATGGGGAGTATACCCATGCTATCTGGATGCTCATATCTATAGACGCCCTTCGTCATCTTGGGGACAAGGCTGCTCTCCGCAGCTACTATTCTGGGGGGTTTCTCACCTCTTCTAGATGCCTCGCCATAGAATGGATATACAAGCCCGGCTAGATTGGATCCTCCTCCTACACATGCAACAAGCACATCTGGCTCCTCCCCAATGCTCCTCATCTGATCCATAGCCTCCAATCCGATAACAGTCTGGTGGATCAAAACATATTCCATAACACTCCCAGGTATATACCTCCTAGATCTTGGATCGTCTAGCACATACTCAACAGCCTCGCTAATAGCTACTCCAAGGCTCCCAGGATGATCTCTATCCATCTCAAGAACAGATCTTCCAGCCCTTGTAATAGTAGATGGGCTTGGATATACCTCAGCACCATTCTCAACCATTAAGCTAAGCCTCTTCTTCTTAGAAACATAGCTAGATCTCGTCATGAATATATGGGCCTTAACACCCATTAGCCTAGAGGCGATCGACACTGCTAGGCCCCACTGACCAGCACCCGTCTCTGTAGCAACCTCTCTATAGCCCTCCCTATATACATAGTAGACCTGGGCCACCGCTGTATTCAGCTTATGGCTACCGCTGGGGAGAGCTCCCTCGAACTTATAGTAGATCTTGGCAGGTGTCCCAAGGATCCTCTCGAGATTCTCAGCCCTTTTAAGAGGTGTTGGTCTCCCCACCTTAGCATATATATCTCTAACCTCATCGGGTATCTCTATATATCTCTCGAACGAGAACTCCTGATCTATGAGGGAGTGGGGAAGGATCTCCTTCAGCCTATCTATAAGAGAGTGATCCGAGTCAACAGGATCTATAGGGGGTGGGACAGGCCTCGGAAGATCTGGGGCTATGTTATACCAAAACCTAGGGATATCTGGGCTACCCATCAACACCACCCCTGAGAACCCTGTGCACATCTATGACAAAGCTGAGGGCCTCATCAACCCCCCTTGATATCCTCTTCAGCACCTCAGTACCTATAACAGCTATATCAGCACCTCCAGCAAGGATCGCTACCACCCTCTCAACGCTATTTATGCCGAAGCCAACTGCTAGAGGAGCCCTCCCCTCAAGCAGGCTCCTAGCTATGGCTATGTTCCTCAGCACCTGGATCGGGAGATTCGTCCCTGTAGATGCTTGGAGACCTAGATATATCATATATGGCTCATACCTGAGAAGAGCCCTTACAAGGGCGTAGGGGAATTTTGTTGATATAAAGAAGCAGGGTTTTAAACCATGATCAGCTGATACCTTAATATATACCTCTAGATCCTCTAGATATTCTATCAAAAGATCTGGAGCTAGGAGGCATTTAAACCCTAGATCCGATATATCGCTTAAAAACCCATCTAGATTACCTCTAACATCTGAGTAATAGGCTAGAGCCACCCTATCACATTTAACATCACTGAGAACCCTATACTCGTTAATAGGTATTCTGTGGAAGCCCTTCCCTATAATCTCCCTATGTGCCCTCCTTATAGTGGGGCCATCATATATAGGTCTCTCCGTTGGTATACCTATTTCAATAAGATCTGCATATTTGGCTGCAGCACCAACAAACACCTGAAACCCGGAGGGATCGGGATACCCCAGTGGTATATATATTCCAAACCTCTTACCATTCAGATCCATTGGCGCATCTCAAAACCCTCAAAAAACCCTTTCCAGAGGAGCTTATAAGCTTTACAGCTGAAAGTCTCTACTATGCTGGTAGCAATATCTATTATCAGGATCTTTATTATTGAGATAAGAACCACTCTCTATAATGTGCTAGAGGACATATTGATACGGTGAAAATATATGGAGCCGCCGGCGGGATTTGAACCCGCGACCACCGGCTTTCTTCGACCCCGGCTATGGAGCCGTACGAGGCCGGCGCTCTACCAGCTGAGCTACGGCGGCTCCTCCACAATCTATAATATTTATCCCTAAATTAGGTTTTCTCCTCATATATTATTATCCCCCTTTTAGAGGATGAGGATCTATATGTTGATATATTGCTCGAGGACTTAATATCGAAAGACATTGAACCCTACGAAACGAGAACCTCCCAAGCTGTATTCTGGTACCTCTATCAAGCGGCAGTATAATGTATCTAAAGCTGAGCTAACATCTAGTCAAGGGTAGAAGAACTTGTTATGGTTTTTTAGGTTTAAATCCCTCCTATCAGCAGAGATGCTAATAACCCTGGTTCTCGAGATCCGCTTCTGGGTATGCTGTGGGCTCTACCCTTTTCTCCGAGGGAGTGTTTAGGGCTTTATAACATATCTACCTATGGAGGCGCCTGTTTCTAGGCTTCTATGGGCATTTCTTACCTCTACCTCGTTAAGGGGTATGGTGTTTATTATAGGTTTTACATCCCCCCTTCTAATCATCTCGATCGCCTCTCTCAGCTCTCTTGATGATGCATTTAAAACCCCATGTATATCTATCTCTCTGAGGATCACAAGCCCTAGTGTTATCCTCTGAGGCATTGGATCGACATTGCCTATTAGAAGGATCCTCCCACCCCTTTTAACAGATCTTAGAGATTGCTCCAACGTTGGCCCCCCAACTGCTTCCAATACATAGTCAACACCCCCGCCATCTGTTAGCCTTCTAACCTCTTCTGCAAACCCCTCCCTATATACTATGACCTTGTTAGCCCCGGCCCTCTCAATGATCCTGGCCTTCTCATCGCTCCTAGTTGCTGCGATAACATAAGCCCCTAGAGCCCTTGCAACCTGGATAGCGTGGATCCCAACCCCTCCCCCCGCACCTGTGATCAGGATCCTATCTCCCATCGAAACACCCCCGATTGTTTTGAGAGCCCTTATAGCTGTGCCGATTACGCACGCGGCTATACTATAGCTCTCTGGGGAAGCCTCTCCGGGAGAGCCGATCTTAGCTAAGATCCAGTGGGGGAGCGATATATATTCAGCGTAGCATCCATCCCTATCCTCGCCAATAGAGGATCTAGATCTACAGATGTTCTCCCTCCCACCAGAGCAGCTAGGATCCTTGGGATCATATGTATATATGAGAGAAGCTACAAGATCGCCCCTTTCAAAGCCGGTAACCCCGTCACCCACCTCAACAACCTCGCCCGAGACCTCGTGACCTGGTATCACAGGTATCCTAGCCCTCATCTGCCCCCTCCTAACTATTGTATCCCTATAGCAGACACCGCATCCTCTAACCCTTATAAGAACCTCACCATGAGAAACCCTGGGGATCTCTACCTCCCTTTCTACTAGAACATCATAGCCTCCATAGCCTGTCATAATAATTGCCTTCATAAGATCCACACGATATTATAGGCTAAGGAGGATATAAAGAGAAAATTCTATTAAAAACAGATCTTCTCTAAGAGAGATAAGACCGATCCTATCTATTCTTGGGAGTAGGTTTTTAGACATATCTCTAAGATATAGATCTTCTCTATAGCAATTATTTTCAACATAAGGATCTCTTAACTAGGTGGATAGGCATGACCCTAAAAAGATATATTGTATAGCAATAACTATATTTGAAGGGTATTCTGATGGCATCAATAGATCTCGGAGAGGGGTTTGGATGCATTGCCACACACGATACGGAGGAGAGGATCACACCTGCAAAGCCCTTCTCGGTTGTATTTGAGGTTGAGGAGGGCATAGGCGTTATATCGAAGGCGATTCTACTGATCTCTACAAGGTCTATGAGAAGTATATATAACTCTAGGCTGAGGATCTCTGTTAACGGCTTCAATATATCTAGAATCGCTAAACCATTCAGCGAGCTCTTATATAGGGGTGAGTATCACTCGATATTTACATACGATCTAATGCCTATAAGGGAGAGGATATCTGGTAGAGCTGAGATAGAGGTAGAGTCAAAGGATCATGAGATCTATATAGATGGCATCTCTCTAGTAACGATCCATGGGGGTGAGGGGGGCGATGGGTTTAGCAGCAACTCAATATATGCTGGGCCCTACATACTTGGCAATGGCGAGAGAGCATATATAAGGGCTAAAAGCTTTAAAGGCGGTGACATGGTTATAAGGGGTATAGCATCGCCTAGGGGGAAGTCCCAGGCTGAGATAGATCTTAATCTCGGTCTTAGCAACATAACAAAGAGGATCTCTATCCATACACCTACAGAGCTATATATAAAGCTACCGAATACCATGGTAGATGGTTATGAGGAGATAGAGCTGAGGATAGCCTGTAGCCCTGCTGAGTGCTATACAAAGATACCTTGGATCTTTATAACATCCAGCAGGATCAAGAGCCCAGACTATGTGATAAAGAGCTTATCGCTATCTGACAGCGATAGAGCAATTATCTTGGAGTTCGAGAATCTAGGCGATATAGATGTTAATGAGCTAAAAGCAATAGCTATATGGAAGGGGAATATAATAGGAAGATCTGTTGTTAAGCCTAGTAAAAGCGGTAGAATAGCCCTACCCATAACAGCTAAAGGGATATATTTCGGAAATAGTGATTTAAAAGGGCATCCATTGATCGTGAGGATTATATGGAGATGGCTTGGAAGGGTTGAGGAGAGGGAGAAGATTCTAACGCTGCATGGTTCAATATAACCACAAGCTAGAATTACCTCTAAGTAAATATCTATTTAGTGATAACCCTAGATGAGGATCGAGGCTCTCGACACGGATAAGGGATATATAAAGGTTAGGATTGAGAGCGAGGATGATCTATGGCTCCTCTCAATGCTAATAGAGGATGGGGATATAGTGGCATCAAAAACAACCAGAGATGTTAGCATAGAGGGGGCTGCGAAGAAGAGGATACCGATGACACTAGCTATCAGGGTTCTCGGAACAGAGTTCCAACCCTTTTCAGGTAGGCTGAGGGTTAAGGGCGTGATAGTTGAGGGGCCGGAGGAATATGGGCTTAGAGGCTCTCACCACACACTCTCGATAGATGTTGGTATGAGTGTTGAGGTTGTTAAGAGAGAGGGTAGGATCGATGAGAGGATTCTAAAGAAGATCATCAGCCTCTCTAGCAGATCTCGTGCGTTGATAGCAGCGCTAGATCAGGAGGAGTATGCGATAGCCATTCTACAGGGCCAGGGTGTTAGATATATCGATGAGGGATATATATCGACTCCAAGCAAGAGAGATCCAAGATCTTATGAGAGATACGAGAAAGATCTGCAGAGGCTTGTCGAGAGAATATTAGAGGCTATGAGGGGTGCAAAAGCATCTATAGCTGTTATCGCCTCGCCAGCCCATATAGCATCAGCTATAGCTGAGGAGATAAGGGCTAGAGAGCCCAGGGCGAGGGTTATAGTGGATAGCGTCTCTCTAGGAGGTAGAGCTGGTGTTGAGGAGGTTCTTAGGAGAGATACTATTAGGAAGATCCTTAGTGAGCAGGCGGCAATAGAGGCAGAGGATCTTTTGAGGGAATATCTAGAGACGCTCAGCAGAAACCCCTCATACGTAGCTACAGGCTTGGATAAGGTCTACGAGGTATCTAAGCTAGGGGCTATCAAGAAGGTTGCGATCCTCGAGGATCTTCTCAAGGGTGATAGAGATGTTAGAGAGGTTGTCAATGAAATCCTATCCATGTCATTTGAAAAGGGGTATGAGGTAATCATAGCCCCTCAGGAGAGCCCAGCAGGCAATAAGATCAAGATGTTGGGGGGAGCTATAGCGATCCTCAGATTTTCTGTGGAATACACTCCACAATGATCGAATGTTTTTGAAAAGGAAATATATGCTCCCACCACAATATAATTGGTTATCCGGCTTGCCGAGAGTAGCGATCATTGGTATGGGTTATGAGGGCTTCACAAGATCCAGCGAGCATCTATCCTTCAGAGAGATGGTTTTCCAAGCAGCTGTTAGAGCCTATGAGGATGCCGGGGGTATAGATCCTA
>JAWAXC010000047.1 GCA_038897115.1 Sulfolobales archaeon
GAAGGCTGGAAAAACAAACATACTATTCATAGACACAGGAGACAAAGAATTAGATCAAGAGCTCGAAGGATACTATAGAGCTATAATAGGCTATAGAGAAGAGAAAATCATAGCCATAAAAGCATCATGGAAGCATAGATAAATATAGGAGAAAACCAAACATATAAAAACAGAATTATCTCTGAAAAGCCCTATAAAATAAGGGCCCGTAGCTCAGCCAGGATAGAGCGCCGGCCTCCGGAGCCGGAGGTCCCGGGTTCAAATCCCGGCGGGCCCGCTATCCTTTAATCACTTACATCAAGGAATCTATTTAATCCTCTCTATGTTTCACTTCCATGGTGCAGGGTGAAACATCGGGAGTGATTTTCTTGGGCGATAAGCAGCAGTGGTGGGAGTCAATAGATCCTTCTAAGCTCAGCGAGGACGCCAGGTATCGAATACTGAAGTACCTTGACGAGAAGTATGGTCACAGGAAGATCCTCGAGGAAACAGGACTCAGCAGGGTTACCCTGTGGCGCCTGCTGGAGAAGAAGTCACCGGTTAAACCCGAGTACGTGAAACCCCTCTTAAAGCTACTGACTCAGGAAGAGTTCGAGAGACTGGTCAGCGCCAGAGATAGGCTTAAATCCATGGGCATACTCAGAGAGGATGGCACGGTAGATTACAGCCTAGCCCTAGAGATACTAGCTGTTGCAAAAGACGATGAGTACTTGAAGAACGCTATTCTCAAATTTGTTGTACAAGAGTTCCGTGAAGACCTGAAGAGAATGCTTGGCATAAGCTTCGCAGGAGTAGAGCTGAAATGGAGCGAAGATTTTGAGAGGTTTCTAACTGAGCGGAAGAAGAGAAGGACGGTGAGGGATCCCGAGACCTTAAAGTACTATAAGTCACTATTCAAGAAGCACCTTGAAGGAAAAGAACTTAGCGAGGAGCTCATAGACTATGTTGTTAACCATCCGAACAAGTGGCTTAGGAACGTGTTCCGCCACTACATACAGTACTTATACTACAAGCGCAGGATTAGCCCAGAGACTTTTGGTTGGATAATGGAGGTTGTGCCCTCCAGGAGCTATAAGCTAGACGTCAGACCTTACCAGGTGGATCTCGAAAGCGTGAGAAAAACCCTAGACTTCCTCAGAGAAAGGCATAGAGTGTACTATGTGGTTTACAGGGTCATGCTTGAGTCGGGTGCTAGGTTCGAGCACGTTCTCAGAATGGTGGAGACTTGGAAGCCTAGTGAAGTAGTTGAGCTACCAGGAGTAGGCTTAGAGACCAAGAGGCTTGTCTGCTTCGAGGATAGGGGTTTCTGCAGGTACTACATGGGTTTGAAGGGCCCTGAAAAGCCCTGCGAGTGGATATACATGAGCTTGGAGTCAACGAAGCTCCTCAACGCCATTGCCCCCAAGAACATAGATAGAAACGCAGTTAGGAAATATGCTAAGCGACACAATCTCGTACTGCCGAAATATATGAGGAAGATTACCTGGAGACTAATGATCAAAGCGATGCCCAGAGAAGTAGCAAGATTCATACAATCCAGGTTCGGGGAGCTAAAGGTTTCCGAAGCCAGATACGAAGATTTGCTAAGCGAGGCCGACGAAAACTACCTCAAATACCTCAAACACTTAATTACACTCCTTACATTGTGATGTTTAAAACTATTTGGATAATGTTAGAGTTGTTCCGGGTGATTATATTAAGGAGATTAGAATATTGTGAAAGACTATGAAATGTATGTTGATACCAGCAGATTTGAAATACTCATAGAATACACTATTAGATGCTAATTTGGAGAGTATCGGTTAAGATAATACCTTGATGTTACTAGAACCGGTACTTTTATCACCTTGTAAAGCATTATTCTATAATGGGTGCTACAGAGGGTATGCCAGTATTGGCTACTACATGTATTGGCAGGTATTTCAGAACTACTATGCCAAGAGAAGCCAGAAAGATTTCAGAGCTCAAGGAAAACGATGAAATGGATGGTGCTTGAAGATGTTTAAGGTAATTACCTAGAAACGAAGTGAAGTTCTATGATTATAACTACAATAACCTTCTTTAGGCTTATTGTGCGAGGATGAAACGATGAGTGTACCTCAGTATAAAGTGAATGTTCATGTGGCACCTGTACTGAGCATGCTAGGTTTACCCACACGTGCAGAAGAACCATTCTATGTGAGCATAGCTAAGAAGACGAGAAAGGTACCTGATTTTGTGTTAAGCCATAGTATAGCTGGTGGCATGCTTGGCGAAGCAGAAATAGGTACTATAGAATTCGATCCAGAGGCAATCGAGAAGCTGAAACAAAGGGCTTATGAGCGTTTCGAAGATATAGCGTTCAAAGGTTACGATTTCATTATGTTATTAATATACCCGAGGAAGCTTATCGAAGGTATAACGTCCTTACCTGAAGACAGGGTCGAGAAAGAGCTAATGGAGAAAAGTGTGGGACTAGGTATAGCTGTTAGGAAGGATCCATTTAATTTAACAGATCATTACATTAGGTGGTACAGCGAGCCCGTGAAGATTATAAATATACCTCAAGTACTAGATGCGCTTATAAACGAGTTCTTCAAGAAGTTAAAGGAACAAGATCCTCACATTAAAATTGGTGCTTATGAGCTTGTAGAAAGCATCAATGCCATAATAGAGAATACCTCACGAGCTCTCTCCTTGGTAGGGGATCAGAGCTTCATCGAGAAGCTTGCTAATGTTGCCCGTAAATTGAGTATTGCATGGGATCAAATTAAGAAGCTTGAAGATAAAATAAATATAACTACGAAGTTCATACTGTTGATGTCTGCACTCGTAATGATATTCTATGAAATAGCACGCAACGAACGTTTACACAATCTTAGAGCTCTAAACTGCGAAACACTAAGTATTACTGAGCTGGTGGAACATTTTGAAAATCTGATTCTAGATAAGAATACTAATGTAACCAGGTATGCAGAGCTAAATGCTGGTTTCATAGAGGTGCTCAAAGAAATACCTTTGCATCAACAGATGAATAATGCTGTGCAATCTATTTGCAGAGAGATAAAGCGCAATTATGCCTTGATAAGAAGACTAGGATGGGACATCTTATCAATGCTCTATCAGCGTCTATTATCAGAAACTTATAGACATGCATTTGCCACGTTCTATACAAAGTTGCCGGCTGCACGATTACTAGCGTCCTTAGCTATCGAGAAACTGGATGATAAGGTGATCGATCCAGCTTGTGGAACTGGTAGCTTGCTGCTAGCTTCGGTTGAGAGAAGAAGAATGTTACTCGGAGGAGAATTACTTAGGAAACTTTACATAGAAGCTCTTGAAAGTGAACGTCCACTCCTTGATATAGTTGATGAGATTATACTGAGAAATACTGCTGGTTTAGATGCGCTCAAACCCGCGTGTTTTATTGCTGCATTGAATTTGAGAATTGCAACACGTGGATCGCCCCCCAATAAGCTCAACATATATGATGTTAGCGTCGGATTCGATCGTGCAGGCAGTCTAGACTTATTAACTTATAGAAAAAACCTGTTGCCACAAGAAGTCAGGTCTCTAAGCGACGAGAAGTATGATGTAGTCATAATGAATCCTCCCTTTACAAGAAGTGATAGAATTTCATTCCTAATAGGGGAAGATGCGAGGAAAGCGTTGTTATCTACGCAATTATACTTCGGTAGTACACGTGTTAGCGACTTGTTCACGGCAGGCATGACCAAGCCTTTCATGGTACTAGCCGATAAACTTGTGAAAGAGGGAGGGAGGATTGCAACTGTACTACCTAACTCCATATTAAGTAGACCTAGCTGGAAAGATGTAAGAAAGGAACTCTTAAGTAGTTACAATCTTGAGTACATAGTAATAAGTTGGGCTCCTGGCACACCGAACTTTAGTAGTGACACTCGATTCAGAGAAATACTTTTAGTTGCAAGAAGGAAGTCAAGAGAAACGACTTCTTCACAAGGCTCATTAAGGATAGTGAATTTATATAAGAGAGTTGACGATCTTGGTATGGACGATGTTGAATTGATACGCAAAGCCGCTTCTAATGTTCGAAAGGGTGTAATCCGCGTTATAAAGGACAAAGAGGTAATCGCCTCTATAGTGTCTATAGATATAGAAGAGGAAATTAAAAGAAGGTTAGAAGAAAAAGGCATTCAAGAAGAAAAGATCAAAGAAGAACTCGAGAAGATTAGCAGTAACCTTTATAGGTTTATAGCTTTCAAGAGCGGCGAGCTATTGAAAATGCATTTAGATATAGTAACTAAATGCGGTACAGAGTTCAAAAACGTTTTCAAAGTAGGAAGCGTAATAGACCATACTAGCGGGCTTAGTTCACCAGTAAAAAGAGATGAGAATACATCATATCTTTACGAAACTCCAGCTCTTTGGGGAACCGGAGAAACCTTGGATGTTAGAATTCCTTGGCTCGAAAAAGCACCACATAAAATAGGGGTTATCAATGAAACTGAGGTGAAAGTAAAATATTGGAGAGCATCATCTAGAACTTTTTACCGTGCTAGAATCTTTATTTTAAGAAGAGCTAGGTTGAGCACACAATACATGTTAATGATTTATGTAGATGAGCCCAGCGTATCAAACGTATGGTGGCCTCTTGAACCGTTAGACAAAAGTTATATCCTACCCTATTTAACATATATGAATAGCATTTTTGGCTTCATAAATGTTCTTGGTGAAAGACTAGAGACCGAAGGACTATATATGGAAATTAAGAAGGATCATTTAGAGAGTATGCCCATACCTGATTTGAGAAACATTAAATTTTCGAAAGATGATATCAATAATATTCTAAAGCAACCAATGCTTAGGTTTGACCAGTACATAGAGTATATGGCTAGGTTAAGCAAAGAGACAGGGGCGAGTTGGTATGATGTAGCCCAAAAAGTCGTGAAGGAGGCTGAAAAGAACCCTGATTTAAAGCAGTATGCAAATAGGGCACTCCTTGATTTGGAATCGTTAAGAATGCTTAATGAAGTTTGCCGAGACATAGATGTGCCAAACAACTTGTATATGAATTACTTAAAGAGGAGACCCATACTTTGCAGCAGATAATGGAGCGAGGCGATGAAGATGAGAACATTATCGAGGACATTGCTGAGAAAATAGAGAAGAAAGTTAAGCATATACCCTTAGACAAGTGGTCAAAATCTAAGGGTGGCCATTCATAAGCGAGAACGAAGGAGAAGAGTACCTTACGTTATCTATACGGCCACACCCAATGCGGATTCTAAGACTTGGGCTAATATCCAGTCCAAAGGAGTTGATATTAGGCTTAGAAAGATTGAGACTTTGAGATTCTTCGTAGTGGAGATGGCTAGGAGGAGGCTGTCAAGGGCTAAGGAGCCTAAACCCGAGGCACTAAAGGGCTCTGGGGAAATGCTTGCTAGAACCTCTAAAAAAGGAGAGGAGACGAAGCGAACAAGTCAACATAAGAAATTAGACGAGTTCTTTAGCTCTAAACAATCATAAATGCGTGAGGCAATTTAGATGAAATCTGATGAAAGACTTGTTGAGATTGTCTCTGAGTGTCTCAAAGTACTCGAGGAGTGTGTTGGGAGGTGGATTACCTTCGGCACGAAAAACCGCAACAAGTGCAGGGACTTGCTGGTGCAGAGCAGGGGTGAGTGCAGCTGTCTACAGCTACATCTATGAGAACTACTGCAGGGGAAGAGTTGACTACGTGTCGATACGTTCAATGGTAGGTGACATACTCAGCACATATAGAGATGTACTAAAAGCATTTGGCGAGGTAGATAAATTCATAAAAGATTATTGTGACATGGACTAAAAAAGATTAGCAACAAGGAAATGTAAGGAAAGTACTACCTCCTGTACAGTGTATTGATCTGCTTTGTAGACTTTTGTATATGCTTTCATACCATGCTTTCTCATCACCGACATCAAGAGCTCAACGAGTTTTGTAGCTCTATTGGTTGTAGGTGCTTTATAGAATTCTAGGACTGCTTTATTTAAGTTCTTGGAGCATCTGCCTCGGTATACGCAATCTATGATCTCTCTAAGTACTGGTACCACAAATAGCAGTCCTTCGTATTGTGCTAGCTTTGATAGAAATTTTTCAGCTTCCGCAGCAACCGCTTTCCAATAAGTCTCACCGAAATACCTTCTACCAATCAAATCTGTTACACCGTCTATCGGTATCGTGGCTATAGTATTCGCAATTAACACAGCAATATTGGAGAGCTCTAGGTCAATACTCTGCTGCGATGAGTGTAGCACACCCTCTGTTCTCACCTTATGTATCAACCTTAGATTAGAGTACATGAATGCGTGGCAAAGCTCGTGTTTAAGAATGTTTTCGAATACGTATTCTCTGCCTGTGCTCGTGCTGAGTTGCCCCTCTAAAGCTTCTTTATTCAACCATATAACTACAGTATTGTTAGGACCGGGTATGGTCAACGCGATTTCAAACCTGCATCTCTGCTTAATGCTAGATGGATCGCTCCATAGCTTCGTGATTATGGGCGTTGATTGAGCGTGTTCGGTGAGCTCGCTACAAGATGTTGTCACAATTATTTTGTTAGGGTCGAGTGAAAGCACTACTACAACCACTACCACGTCTCCAACTGAGACTATAACAACGACTACGCCGCCAACAGAGACCACTACTACGCAGACCTCACCTATATCCACTACTACAGTGACTACCGCCCAGACAATAGCGGTTACTGAGACATCTACTTTCATCTCTACAACTACAGTAGTTCAACACGATACTACTATCAAGACTGTTGCGACAACCACTCCGTTAACTACGCCAACCACGTCACTGCCGACTACTTCTGTAGTGACAAGCCCTTACACAAGCACCTCTACAGGCATTTCCACAGCTGTGGAGAAGCATGCTCCCACCACGCAGCCTACAGCAGGCGACTACACCACGTGGATCGTAGCAGGTGGTGTCCTAGCAGTAGTAGTAACAATTCTCTTAATAGTCTTGCTCAAGATCAAGAGGAAGTAGAAAACAATACAAAAACTTTCTTTTTAATTCTGCAAGTTCATTTGCCACAAGTGATTTTCAAAGAGCAATGAACTTTCACGACAAAGTGCTTTATAGATTCCAGCAGATTCTCTACGTGAATACCCTGCTATTTTCCTGAGGGTTACCTGATGCTCCAATTATAATCAATTTTTAATCCAAGGTTTGTAATCGACCTTATGAAGTGCTCATCTAGATGGAGCATCCGGCTTAGTAGTAACTCTAGAGCTTCACACTACTATGTTTTAGAGCAGAGGGTTCATTGAAAAACAGGGTCGTGCTCGTGCTACATATCTCCATAGACCATAAGCTTTATCAAGCAGAGCCTTAGCCTCTTCAATACATGACTTCATTTTTCACTAAGTCAATAGCATTAGCTAAAATTTCGCTGTTTAACATGCTAGAACCCTTTACCACGCTAAGTAGCACAATGTACTATTTAGAAGAGCATTAGGAACATAGATACTGGAATGTAAACTACCTCGTTATGTTCTTTTAAGGTATCCTTAGTTAATACTATTTTGCCTTTTTCAGGAGACACGTGAGAGGGTAGCCTACGGTATTTTGACTCAATAATGAACCTATGCTTGGCGCTCATCTTCTCAACACATAGAATGAAATCAGCCTCTTGTGCTTCCTCACCCGCTTGCCTATACATTAAGACTTTTTCGTATTCAACACTAGCTACATGTTCGAAAAGCTGTTGAGCTAGTAGGAGATGAGCAGCAATTACACTTTCAACCATTCGACCTCTAAAACTTGGGTCGTTAATAGTCTTTCGTGAGTGCTCGAAAGGATCAGGGATGTTATTGAGATACGAATACAATGCGTGGTATATGAATGGGTTCAGAATATAGTTTTTAGGCTGGCCCTGATAGTTGGGCTTGCAAGTAGAGCTTACACCTTCCTCGGGATATGCAAAAAAGAATGTCCATGTAGTACGAAGGTAGTTTAGGTAGTTCCGCAACCCAAAACGACCTTTAGGTCTCGCCTCCTCATCACGTCCAATAATTTCTGGTTTACGTAAATCCAAGGGGCTTGCGAGCCTCTTAGGTTCTAGAAGGTAAGCCAGTACCCTTTTCGTGTTTTCCGGGTCTAATCCAGCTTTCTCGGAGTCCTTGATTAGTAACTCTGCTACATCGCTGTAGAACTCTTTGCTTATATACTTATTTTTATAATATTCGTCTATAGCTCTTGGATAGCCACCATGAATTAAGTAATCTTCAAAAACTGTTTGAAGAAGCTGAAAGTATTCCTCGTACATCCTCTGAAGATGCTCTGGTACTCTTCCTTGTGCAAGCTCTCGTAACATTCCGAATCTTATTTTAGGGGCTCTAAGCCTGCGTGCTGTCAAGAACGTACTTATCTCTGGCCTAAGTGCTTCAACTATTTCCGAGAATCTCAATGGTAAATGGACAAGGTTTCCACCTAGGTTAAAGAGCTGTGCTAATCTGCCTTGTCGACCCCTCAACTTACTAGTTGCTTCAGCGAGATCCATAGAATGACTGCCGGTAGCTATGATCTTCATTCGTCCACTTTCAACCAAGCCGATGTCGTAAAGATTTTTTAATGCCTGAGCCCATTCAGGGTACATCGACGCCTCGTCAAGGAACACATATTTATCAGCATTGCTCTCCAACTTAGCTATTGCTTCAAGCAGCTTAATGAGCTTTACATCCTTTAGCCCCTCGTAGTCTAAGGAGATATAAAATACTGTCCGAGGATCAATGTTTTTCTCTTCAATAAGATACTTTATTAATAGTTTGATCAGCGTGGTTTTTCCTACACGCCTAGGACCTCGTATAGTGATTATACCGTATGTATTAGGCGTAGTAATGCGTTTTCTTAAATGGAAGTATAATCTAGGTTCACTCTTAAGCGCTGAGTCGTAGAAATTTCGAATTAACAAGTCATGGCGGTGCCAACCCCTATCCTTCCACCACGGGTTGTAGAGTTCTAAAAGTCTTTTCAAATCTTCGACATTCAACTTGTTCTACACCTTTTCACGAGGAGAGCTAAGTCCTTTTCTATGCGTCCTACTTCTTTTGCTAGCTGCTCGTACTTCTCTTCAAGGTTTTTAATGCGGGACACTAGGTCTCCATATTCAACTTCACCTAGGTATTCTAGGACAATCTTTTTAACTAGTGCAGGAGCCGAGAGACCCTGATGCTCCGCCAGCTTCTTCAGCTTTTCATATTGTTCCACACTGAGGTAAAACTTGACCTGCTTAAGCCCACTCAACCCACATCCCCGTACTATAATAGTACCTTAAAGGTACTATAAAAAAGCAAACGACATATCCATGCCAATGTAGTTCTTTTCGTACTCCCTAAGGTACTATGATAGTACTTTAATAGTACCATATTGTGCAGTCTATAGTACTATTAAGGTACTATCATAGTACCCACCACGTTATTTATGTTATTTTGTTGTTGTCCACACTAAAAAGCGAACAAAATAAGCGAAATAAATTCAAGAGAGATATTTAGGGCATCTATGGATTTGCTGAAGTAGCGGTAACAAAAAGTTAAGTCATGACAGATGTCCTTAGCTACAATGAAGTCATGTAGATATTAGCTGAGTAACGAATACATAAAGCTCTAATTTGGCAATAGGCACTAACATGAATTAAATGGTATAACAGATGCGAATTTTAGTAAATACCTAGTTTTGTGTCAAATAAACAATGTTTCACTTGTCACAGGTGATTTTCAGAAAAGATAGTGTTCTTTGAGGAGATGTTTCAGTTTGATGTCGAACACTGAAACATGACCCTATAGATGCTCTAGCCTTCGGAGCCGGAGGTCCCGGGTTCAAATCCCGACGGGTCCGCTACACACGTTATTCATTACTTCATCATTCTAGCGTTTATGTTGCAGTATCTATTAATGAGTTTGTATATGAGGGCTTTAAAGCTGGAGGATAGGATATGGGTCATTTAAATAGTCTTTCAGGTCTTTACAGTGTCTTGCTATCCAATCGAACTTATCTTGTCTTTCTGCTTCTGCAAGCTACACGTCCAAGGCTTTTAGATATGCATAGTAAGTGTTTGGATGCGAGTCTATAATTATGTTCCGCGATATTGCATACCATTCACCCGAGAGCGGTCCTTTGTTATCGTTTATGTTCATTTATAGCCGCCCTCGGGTTCCTCACGGTCTCCCCGGGCTCCCTCACCGCGGTTCAGCCACAGCTCTCGGAAACTTAGAGTTACCAGTAAACCTATAGTCCTCGGAGCATGTATATGTATCACCATACTTAATAGCCCTGAAGGGTATTAGCAATGAACCCATATAAAAGTTTCCAAAGACAATCAAATATGTTTCAGCTCATTCTCTTCAGGAAATATGTCTTTGTCACTCCATGTAAGATAAGTAGCTCGTTATTCAATATCTCCGCTGGCTTTACGGCGTCATTCTCGTAGGTCAGGCTTTCAAGGTATGCTACCAGTCAGAAGGCGCATTACATTGAACACCATATTTTAGAAGTAGTCTTAAAACTCTAGCTAGCCTCGATTCCAAGACTTTATATTATTCCGTGTCAACGGGCGTTAGCTCTCGCCTCGCTAAGAAACTATGGAATAGTTCTCAGCCATGGTATTCGTTTAAAGTCTTCGTCAAAGGTCAGTATAGTGTCTATACCGTAGTGTCTACAAGCTGATGCTATTAGTGCATCGTTAGGTAGTAGCCCGTACTCTCTCATTACCTCCATGGCTATTTGTTTCACCCTCTCGTTTATTTCAAGCTCTGAGAAGTACTCCCTCAAGAATTGTATTTGGGTATTCAACGATTTAAACACGTTCTTTACAGTTTCTGGGCTATCTTTAAGCTCATAAGCCTTCTTACCGGTAAGTAGCTTAAGCAATATAAATATAACCTCAGAAATAACAACGATATTAACATAGCCTGTAGCATCTCCATAGATAATGGGTTCCAGGACTTTCTTAGCTAATGAATCACCTGCAAAGTACTTAATTATCACATTACTGTCAATAAATACCGAACTCATCCTCAGCCTCCCTCAGAACTCTCTCCAATGTTTCCTCGTCAACTTTTATAGAGCCAAACACCTTCTCAGCTAACTCAGTTCGAAGCACCTTTACAAGCAAAACTTCTCCTTCAGAAACATCTAGCTTCTCTAGAGGCTTAAGTACTCCATTCTCATACTTCACTCTTATAACCTTAGCCATATAGCATCACCCAACTGTATTACGGCTTCAAGAGATTAAAGCGTGTTGCAGTATAATAGATTTACCGTAGCAGAACCTCTAATCACTCCTCCTAAAACGTTACAGACATTCTATGGCTTTATACAACAAAACGATATTAGTACCGGAGCTGGTGATCCGGGGTTCAAATCTCGGCGAGCCCGCCACATTGCATTCTATTATCGTTTGTTTCATGATAAGATAGGGATAAGCAGTTTTAAGTAAAGTATTTGTGGAGGTGCTGCCTGACAGCATTTAAGAATTTTTCTAGTGATGGGTCTTGTAGGGGATATACTTCTCCTCCTAGGTGTCTGTGGTGTGGATGTGTTTAGATTTCTGGGTGATGTGGTCGGTTATCCCACCATTCCTCATAGTCATAAGCTCTCAGGTAGTAACCATAAGCTACGAGATTCCTTTCTTTCCAGCATTCACGTGTTACTACCACCATGTTGACGCGAGGAATGCTTATATTAACATTTAGGTACTCTACGTCTCCTTCATTCATGATATAGTGCTCAATAACTCTAACCACAGGATTGAATTCACTCAGAAGGCTATTTATTAAATTTAATACGAGGTGTAGCCTCGTCAATCCTCTTTATCCCTTTAACATTGCCAGTACACGTTTCTTCTTCGCTCCCAGCTCTTCAAGCCTCCTCTTCAGGTAGAGGTATTCAGGCCAGAGAAGATCAATCTCTGGATTATCAATACCTTTACCAGCAAGCAGCCTCTCCAATTCCCTCCAGTCCCCAACACCTAATCTCAAAGCCATTCTCTGAAGCCTAGCTCCAACCAGCGCAACTTCTCTATTAATCTTTTTCAACATAACTCCTAAGCTCTCACGCATAATCAACTCCAAGATCCTGACCTCACATAAACTATCAATAAAGCCAGTTAAAATCATTAGCTATATTCATTGCCTCGGGCCAGATACTAATACCAGTTACAGACTTTTAAGAACATATAAGAGTCAGAACATTTTAGCTTTGATTCTGATGTTTTTCAGCAGGAAAAAGGGTATATTTAACAGCAATAAAGCATATGTGAAAGCATCATGAAACATTAACAAATCCATAGCGCTAATCCCACAACAGAAATATCACAACCGCTAACATTTTCAAAACTGTTCTTACAATTAGTACTGTGGAGTGGTAAATAGTGCTTGACGTGCTGATAGGTGAGCTAGCTAGCGTCGTGAGGCGCAGACCTAAGCTTGCTTTTCAACTGTTGCTGGTGTACTTAGTATTATACCTGTTTTCACGCTCGGAGAAGATTAACTTCTCGCTAATAATTGTAGAGAAACTTCCTTACGCCTCCCCTCGGGAAATACTATACTTAATGGTATCTATCATATTCGCTATATTATTCTTATTAGTTTATATTGTATTGCTAAAATACTTCTATAGAAGGCTAAGGAGTTCCTTTCTAGACGCTATAAGAGGATTCAATATTGAAAATATTGGAGATATTCTTAATCGTCTTAGCAAATCGTGCCTCATAAAAGATATAAAGATAACTAAAGGGCTAGGTACATTCTCAATAACTATCTTGGCTTCATACTATTTCGCTATGGCGTTCTTTATCTATGTTTTCGACGCTATTTTCTTGATGATTGCAGAAGTAAGCAGTTTTTCCTATGTAGAGGCTAGGATCCCTACACTTCTATTTTTATTAACAATGTTTCTTCTACTCCTCCTCTTTGCAGTTTTCGCATCTGAGGAGAGTTTTTCAGAGAAGAAAGACAACTCCGAAGGGGGAGAGACGTCACTATCATGGCTACATTCCCGGCTAGAACGCTACCTCTCCCCAACATGTAATAATGAAACAGGCAAGGGAAAGGTAACTGTATCACTTATAAGAATGATCACTCCTATCCCAGTCATACCTTTCAGCATAGATATCGTTGCAACTCCACCACAACTTGTTCCTTGGAGTATAGTTAAAGAAAGATTTACAAGAATTATGCAGACCAAGGAAGATACGAAGAGGGATGCAAAGAATAGGAGTGAAGAAGGAGAGAAGCCGCCATATAGACTCATAGTCTCAAGTAAGATTAACGGGAAAGAGGAAATTACTAAACCCGTCGATATAGATAAGATGAAAAGAGGTCTCACCTATTTCCTGCATATCGCAATGCTAGAAAAATGCGGCAAGCCCTTAGGTATAGTGTTCTTCTTTATTACCTCACATATTAGCATCTTCAAGCATCCATTAAGGTCTTTAAGCCTACACAGAGCGATTGTATCTCAGGGAGAAAAGGAGGAAATGCTATTTATAATGGGACTCGGCAGGCCAGACATACAGCTATTCATGTATTGGCTTTTGCTAGCCTTCCCATCTGAAACTTGTAGTTACTAAAGAGATATTATTTAGGCATGCAATATCAACAGGTTAAACTCTCCTGCAAGAAAGAAGCTTCGTTCAGCACTGGGCTAGTTTCGCACTATGCAGAGGAAATATGTGAGTATTGGCGTAAGCCATGTCCCTAGCATTACCCTAACGGGTATAAATAGGTTAGAAAACGTCCCACAATACCATTACTTTCTGGGACATTGGTATTTAAGTGCCGGCCTCGGAGCCGGAGGTCCCGGGTTCAAATCCCGGCGGGCCCGCTACTTTTTCATCACCTGATTAAAAACCGCAAGTAGAGCCTCTCAATGTTTCATAGTTCAAGTAGGCTTCATGAAACATTTATTTGATAAGACCTTGAAATAATATACCCGGTGCTCTGCTTTGAGTAGTTGGATCGATGTCCTTGACCTAAGCAAGATAAGCGATGAGGATAGGTGCAGGATCCTAGAGTACTTGGCCGGGAAGATCGGCAAGGAAAAGATAATGGAGGTCCTAGGCATTATTAGGATTACTCTGTGGAGGCTCCTGAACAAGCAGCAGAGGGTGGACGATGGGAAGCATGCATAGATCGGCAAAGACTAATGAAGACTTCAATTCGCAGTCATAGCCAAGGCGATTGAGTACAATGTGCCGATAATTGTTGTGGGCTCAAGGAGCACTTCATCTACCTGTCCAATGTGTGGTTCTAAGCTAGTCTATATACGTAGGTTAGTTGTTTGCAGAAAATGCGGATTCAAAAGAGACAGAGACTCTGTTAGAGCTATGAATATTTGGCTGAGAGCTCTGTAGGCATATGCAGGGAGGCCTTGGTCTCCCCGAAGCACCCCGCGGTGAACAATGAAACCCGAGGGAGCGGGGGGAACCAGAAATGAAGGGATGAAGCAAAGTAATCAAAAGTATTCAAAAGTGATTAAAAGCAATGTTCAGACCCGAACCCTTTCTTTACAGAATGTCCGTAAGAACAGTATCTCCCCAAGGCTGGAGTGAACCCGCTTTTTTGGACACTAGCTTCAGTATAGTTGATATGGGGGATAGTCGGTACAGTAATAGCATTTACAAAGATATAACAGGTCGAGAGAAAAATGGTATTTAGGGGATCACCTTTAGCCAAGGTATTCTCTTGAAGTCCTCATCAAAGGTTAGTATGGTGTTTATACCGTATCGCTTGCAAGTTAAGGCTATGATAGCGTCTCCTGGAAGGAGTTTATATTTTAGCACAGTTTCATGGATTTCTTCTATAGACGCCACGTCTTGTAGTACAGCTATGTTGTTCTCCTCTATTAGCTTTCTAAGAGCTTCCAACTCATCCTTCACAAAGTCGAGACCGTGCTCAACAATAATCCTACGGACATCATAAACCCCTCTTGCACCATACAGCTTGCTTGCCTTTACTCGTATTATTATGTATGATGCCTCCTCTATTGTTCTCAAACTAGTGAATACCTCTTCATGCCTAGCTAAGTGTTTGATAACTAGATCGGACTTGGGCTTGACATCGTGGAGTAGGTAAATGAGGGCATTCGAGTCCACGTATATCAAAGTTGTTCTGCCTCTTCTATAGCCTCCTCTAAAAGCTCTTCATCAACGGGGCCGAGTATTCCTTTATACTTTTGAAGCCTCCTAATACGCTCTTCAACATTAATTATTTTAACCAGCAGCTCCTCACCTTCAGGAAACTCCAAAGGCTCCAAAGGCTTGAGAACTCCCTTCTCGTACTTTACCCTTATAACCTTGGACACGCATTCACCCAACTACTATAATATGGCTTTAAAAGATTAAAGCGTGTTGCAGTAGAATAATTCTACCGCTCCAGAACCCCAACATAGACGAGGATGGTTTAAAGAAGCTCGCTAAGGAGGTTCATGAAGCGGGTCTGCAGCTAGCTATCCACGGCATTGGAGATAAAGCCATAGACTTAATCCTCAATACTTACAAAACACTTGACGGGGTTAAAGGCAGGAGACGCAAGGTAGAACACGCCTCAGTCCTAAGAGAGGATCAAGCCGAGAAGATGGCTGAATTAGGAATCGTTGCATCGGTATAGCCTCACTTCATAACAACTGATTGGTGAGTTGAGAGACGAGTCGGGAAGAGGAGAATACGGTGGGTCTACGCGTTCAAAACCATGATCAAGAAGGGGGATCAAGCTGGGGTCCTCCACAGATAGTCCTACCGAGATTCTCAACCCGTGGGAAACCGTGTATGCAGCCGTGACTAGAGGCAAGTATGAGGGAATTCCACTCTACGAAGACACCAAAGATGGGTGTCTGAGTGTCGAGGAGGCCCTCCACGCATACGTGTGGGGCTCCGCCTACTTAATGTTCGAGGAAACCAATCTAGGGAGTCTCGAGGAGGGTAAGTTAGCTGACCTCATAGTAGTCGATAAAGATCCTCTAACGGTAAATGAAAAGAACTCAAGAATATAAGAGTGCTCGAGACTTACGTCGAAGGTATTAAAGTTTTTCCACTTTAAACTCCTAAGATAGAGGCTCGCTCCAGTTACTCTCTTGCCTACTAAAGTGGGTGGTGCTTTATCCTCGTAGAAGGCTACGATCGCTACCTTTGCCATGCCGTGTCTCGCTTCATAGGTCGTGCTGGCCGCACGCAGTATTAACACTATGTTCTTGAATGCTACCAGTAAGCGGTTTGATGGTAGTGACCCTTCTTCATATACATTTAATCCTGCCCCCGTTATTCATCCCCTACATAGTGCTTAAATTAATGCATAAGTGTCTATGGTACTCCCACTGCCAACCACTACCGTAGCGACAAGCCCCTACATGAGCACCTCTACAAACATTTTCACGACCACGGAGAAACCTGCCTCTTACACATAACCCCGCAGCAGACAGTATTCTAACACTAATAGCAGTAGGCCTCTTAATCGCCTTACATAAGAGGAAGTAGCGAGCAAAACCGAAACCTTTTTGACTCCACATGTTCCATTTGTCGCAGATGATTTCGGAAGATATATTGTCCTCTGACGAAATGTTTCAGTTCTATGTTGATCACTGAAACATGATCCTATAAAAAAACTCAGCCTGGGGAACCGGAGGTCCCGAGTTCAAATCCCGGCGGGCCCGCCATATATATATTCTTATTAATCACTATTTTATGGATTCTCCTCAGGAATATGAATAGCAGCAGTCCTAGGTCTGTTAATTACCGCTTGCACGGAATGATAGCCTTGTACGTCTCCACGCCTTGTTGGCACCTATAATTGGTCCCTGAGGAATCCTATGCGCTTGATACTCTTTAAGCAGGCTTAGCAGCTTCTTAGCCAGTTCTTCTAAAGTAAAGTTTTCAACCTTAGTTATTTTGGTTTTTGTGGGCCGGACTCTCCTCATCTCTTCTCGGGTCTGCATCTGGCCAGGGGCGTTCAGAGCTTCTTCCACGGAACCGTGAAGCCTCAAACCTCTTGCGAGAGTCTCTGTGGCAGCTCCAGTAACTGTGGTAGCCAAAATACTTAAGCCTCTTCATCTAGACAACGGTCTGTAAACACATAAATATTATTACGAAGTACTAGAACAGTGTTGAAATGATTTGTAAGAGCTATATCTTGTA
>JAWAXC010000048.1 GCA_038897115.1 Sulfolobales archaeon
GACCTATAGATATATTATTGCTGGCTCTAGATATTATGGGATGCTTTTACGAACCCCGTTAGGGCTTTGATCGGGATCCTGGAGAGGGCTTCAGAGGGAACCAGTATCTATAGAGTTTTAGAAGGTATATCTGTTCTTGCATCGCTAGCCATACTACTTATACTAGATCTTGCTATAGGTATTCACAACATTTTATATCCAGTCGCTGGAGTGATATCTATCTATGGTAGTCATCATCTGAGGAGGTGTAGAAACCTATATCAGGGGTATCTATGGGGCATAGAGGGTATGGGTTATCTACTAGATAGGAGAGGCCTCTACATGATTGTTATAAGGGCTATATTTTTCGTAGAGATCTTCCTAATAGCTTTAGGGATCTCTCTTATCATATACCCAGTTATAGGCTACCAACTACTTGGGGGATACGGATCATATATATTACTCGCCTCCCTATCCTCCTTCGCCTCAGTAGCTATTATAGGTCACTTCACAAGGGTAGAGCTATATAGAATCTTCATTGAGAAGGTGCGTAGAGGTGGCTGAAGAGTTCTTCCCACACACCAGCTTTAGGCCGGGCCAGAGGGAGGTTTTAAAGAGGATCAGAGAGGAGCTAGCCTCCACAAGGATTCTGATCCTAAGGGCCCCCACAGGTTTTGGCAAAACAGCTGTGGGGATAGCAACGGGGATGATGAGGCCACCAGCTATACATTCTGTGAGGACTAGGAACGAGATAACACCTGTCCTCAGGGATCTCAAGAAGCTCTCTAAAAGGGTTAGAGGTGTTAGATACAGCTTCATACATTCCGCCCATGCAATGTGCCCCCTTCTAAGCGATAAGAAGATAGATCCTGAGGATTTCTGGCTGAACTGCCAGATCCTCAGGGAGATGGGTCTATGTAGCTACTATATAAAATCCCTCTCCATAGCTGAAGAGGATATCGAGGATATACTGGCTACCTCAGAGAACCATGTAGAGTGTGTAAAGCGAATCTCTAGAGAGCTAGGTGCATGCCCCTTCTTCTCCCTCGCAAGGCTTGCTAGAAGCTCTGACTATGTTGTTGCTACATATCCATATGTATTTTCAAGAGATCTGTTTTCCACAATCTATCCAGATGAGGATCCAGGTGAGTTTTCAGCTATAATAGATGAGGCACATATAATCATAGACCCCTCATCTATATTCTCATCAGAGATAAGCGTTACAAGGATAAGATCCTCTGTAAACGAGGTCAGAGAATACCTAGGCGGAGACCCCTTCACAGAAGACCTTATGGAGAGGATAGCGAGGCTTGTCGAAGAAAAGGCGAGGGATGAGAAGCTGAGGAGAATAGATAGGGCTTCCATGGGTATAGATAGCGATTCTATAGAACATCTAATCGATATAGCTTTAGAGGTTAAGAAGAGGGCTATAGAGAGGATCCTTTCTAGAGGCTCTGTGAGTGATGCAGCATCTAAAAGGGTCTCCATGGTAAAGGTAGCCCTATCACTAGCGTTGCTCGAGGATAGCAGGTTTGAGGCATTTGCATATAGAGATGGGCAGAACGCGTGGCTGAAGATCTCAGCTGTGGATCATAGCGTTGTCTCAGAAGCCCTTCAAGCATATAGATCTACACTGCTTATGTCAGGCACACCCCCCTCTAAAGAGTATATAGAGAGGATCCTTGGCCTGGGAGGGGTATCATATATAGATGCTATGGAGGCAGGCGCGTGGTCGCCATATACAAATATGGCTGTGATACTTACTAGCCAGCTGACATCGAGGTACATCGAAAGGGGGGATACGATGTATAAGCTCTACTCGGAATATATAGATGCCCTCGATAGCCTCGTAAAAGGGGTTAAGCTAATAGTATATCCCAGCTATAACTTCATGAGAAAGGTTGTTGAGAAGCTCGGCTGGAGGGGATATATAGAGGATAGAGGATCCACAATAGAAGATCTCGAAGAGGGGGTTAGAGCAGACGGGCTAATCCATGTTGTAGCAGGTGGAAAGCTATCTGAGGGGATAGAGTTGGTGGAGAATGGGAGATCCCTTATAAAATCAGTCTTCATAGCAGGTGTACCATATCCCCAGAGAGACGATTATATCGAGGAGCTTCTCAAGAATATGAGGAGAAAGGTCCCTGATAGAGAGGCTTGGGACTATGTATATAATATGGCGTCATCGATAAGAGCTATGCAGGCGATAGGAAGATCTGTTAGGAGTGAGGAGGATAGAGCATTGATAGTGCTGGGCGACAGAAGATTCATGGCTCAAGAGGTGAGGAAATATATGGGCATCAGAATCGGGAGAATAGCTAGGAATATTGTGGAATTCAAATCTCTGGTGAGGCTTGTTGCAGAGAACTTCTTATAGATAGATGAGGCGGATTTTAGCTGTGAATGTTTATAAGCACCTATTAGTTAGATCTAGTGATGATGAAACCCGGCAAAACAGATATATGAAGATCTATTCATGCACTGATTCCATTCACACCGATTATCATAACTTGCTTCGCTATCTCCAACCACAGCTGTGAAAGCCCTAACTAGCCTCTACCACTACCTTCATCCTCCTCTCCACTTCTTATAGCTCTTCCCTTGAATATAGATGCCACATATCTATAGCCAGGGGTCTCGATAGGCTTTTCTGGAAGTATGCCTTGAGGCCTTAGATAGAGGATTAGTATAATTACTATTGCGAAAACGAGTCTTTCAATCCTTGTGACATCGAACCAGCTCACATCAACGGGGGTTCCCCATATATTGAGGATCCAAGATATTCCTGAGAGTATCTGCTCTTTATAGAAGTTAATCGCCCTCGATGATGCCCAATATATAGAGACACCTATTATCACACCCAGATTATTACCGGCACCACCCATCAATACCATTAGCCATGGTATGAATGTATATAGATACCTATCGTATTTATCTACTGTCAACCCGCCGGAGTACATGGTATCTATGTATCCAGCTGCTGCAGCAATAGCAGAGCCTACCACCATTGCTTTAACCCTCAGAGATCTTGTGTTGATACCTAGACTCTCCGCTGCGAGCTCGTTCTCCCTCATAGCCCTTAGAGCTCTTCCAAACGGTGTTCTGAGCATATAGCTTGTGAAGAGGAGAGATGCTATTAGAAGCAGTGATGATACATATAGATATACCCAGGATTTTGGCCCTAGCCAGCCAAGCGGATCTGGCACAGATACTCCTCTAGTCCCATTTAATATGGGGTCGTAGTTCCTATTAATAGCCCTGAATATCTCTGCTATTGCTATGAGCGTTATAGCTAGATAGTCCTCCCTAAGCTTGAAAGCTGGGAGCACAGCTATATAGCCTAGGAATGCTCCGAAGCATATAGCTATTGCCATGCCCAGGAGCATCATAAGCAGCGAGTTCGCTGGGTGTGTGTTCATATATGCCTGTAGCTCCACAGAGGCTGGGCCATTATTAAATATATAATCTGTTTTAGGTGCATCAACAAACACCACCTGGATCATTCTCGGCACTAGGGATCCTGCTACGATAGCCCCACCAAGGATCGGTAGAACCTTACCGAAGTTAGGGAGCCCTGCATATCCATACTCTAGGTTAAGGGATAATGAGATCACAGAGAATATAGCTATAAACGGTATTGTATCTATAACGAGGCTCAGTATATCTGCCACATAGATCACCTCCTAATAATTGATGAGAGCTTATTAGCAGCTCTAGATACCGCTGGGGCTAGGCCTGTTGGTGCAAATGCTATGAACAACACTATCAAGATCATTGGAAAGACAAAGCCGTATTTCAGGATCTCGCCAGCGCCCTGATAACCTATTGAATATAGACATCCATAGATCTGGGACGGTAGTATTGATTCCGCATATGCCACCAGCAGCGCCCCTAGGAAAGGGCCGTAGATGCTTGAGAGCCCACCAGCTATGCTTACAGCGAATATGGTAATTAATATCCTGGCTGGGACGCTGGGATCTACATAGAACCACATTGGATAGAAAAGCCCTGCCAGTCCTCCGAGCGCGCCTGCTAGGAACCACGAGAATATATATATCCTGCTAGTAGGTATTCCCAATATCTCTGCAAGCCCGGGGTTCTCAATAGCTGCCCTCATAGCTATGCCCAGCTTAGTTTTATTGATGAAGATATATAGTAGCGATATAAGTGCTGCTAGAAGGGCTAGAACTATTAGTGGTGCAGCTGTTATCTGTGGATTAGCGATAACCACTATATCATCTGATCTGAAGAGGAATCCCTTGGCCGTATAGATCTTATACACGTAATAATAATAATCTGTTAAAATATATATAATAGTAGATCCAAATAGATCTACAGCTATTGTAGCTATCATGAGCTGAACAATCGAGGCACCCCTAGACGATAGAGGCTTTATAACCAAGAGATATGTTGCTAGAGACGCGATCCCACCCAGGATAAAGGCGAGAGGGGCTAGAGGATATGGTGGCATAACGTTAAGGATCTTTGGGTGTCCGAGAAAAGCTACATACATACCAAGCCCTACATAGAAGCCATATGCAAAGTTGGGGACCTTAGTTGTTTGATACATGAGCGTTAACCCTAGCCCCATAAGGCTTAGAATACCCATGTAAAATAGAAACCCTATTAACTGTTGAAACTGTATACTAGCAATTCCAGCAAGGCAGGAGGCCGCATCTCCTAAACCGGGCATAAACTAAACCTAATCTATATATAGTTCTGCACTTATAAACCCCTAAGTTTAATATAGAGAGAAAGGTGATTTAGGTGGGTTTGAAGAGCTCAGTTGGTGTATCAGCTACACAAGCTATAATATATATAGTGTTACTCGTAGTTGGGATTGCTGCAGGCTATGCCATAGGAGGATCTGTTGCAGCTCCACCAGCTAAAGTGGTTACAGTGACACAGCCTGGAGGCGTCTCTACCGTAACAGCTATGGTTACAACAACTATAGCCACAACTGTAACTCCTGTTGCAGGCCTTAGAGGAGAGATCCTTATAGGGGCATTGCTACCGCTAAGCGGTGATCTAGCAAGCGAGGGGCCTTTAAATAGGGTTGCTGCTGAGATGGCTATCGAGGATCTGAATAGCTATGTGAAGGCCCTGGGTCTTCCAATAACATTCAGACTTCTTGTAGAGGATAGCGCTACAGATCCCACAACAGCTCTCAACAAGCTCCAATCACTATATGCCAGAGGCGTTAGAGCCGTTGTAGGCCCTATGACAAGTGCTGAGGTTAGGAATTTGAAGAGCTATGCAGATGGAAATAAGATAGTTATCTGTAGCCAGTCCTCTACAGCACCTGATCTTGCGGTACCTGACTATATATTTAGGGATGTTCCCAACGATAGGTACCAGGGTAGAGCTCTTGCAAGGCTCATGTATGACTATGGAATACGATATGTGTATATACTCTATAGGAATGATGCATGGGGTAAGGGGCTTGCAGATGCTACAGCAGCTAGGTTTAAAGAGATAGGAGGTACTGTGCTTGCCAGCGTGGGATATGATCCTAAGAAGGGTGATTTCTCATCCGAGCTGGGCGCGGCAGCGTCAACAGTTAGGGATGCGATTAATAGATATGGAGCCTCAAAGGTAGGGGTTCTATTGATAAGCTTCGAGGAGGGAGGAGTTATAACAGCACAAGCAGGCGGGTATTCAGAGCTTATGAGCGTTACATGGTTCGGAAGTGATGGCACAGCGCTAAACTCAAAGATCCTGGAACAGGCGGGTACACAGCTAGCTAAGGTAAAACACCTAGCAACGATCTTCGCCCCTACACAGAGCCCCAAGTTCATGGACTTCGTCAATAGGTTTAAGAGCAGGACAGGCGAATATCCAGGGACATATCCAGCTACAGCCTATGATTGTGTCTGGCTGCTGGGGCTAGCAATAATACAAGCTGGGAAATACGATGGAGAGGCGATTAAGAATGCCATGATACCTGTTTCAAGAACATATTTCGGAGTGTCTGGGTGGACAATATTAGATGATAATGGGGATAGAGCTGGAGGAGACTACGATGTATGGGCAGTTGTTATCAAGGATGGTAAGCCAACATGGGAGAGAGTTGCTCTAGTAGATGTCGGCGCTGATAGTGTAACATGGTTTAAGAAAATATAGGGGAGAGCTATTAAGGCCTTACAAAACCCCTAAATAGTTTTATTTTAAATATAAATATGATTTTTACAACTGAAAGCCCCGTCCTTTAGGGCGGGGATGTTGTTAATGCTTATAATCTTTGATGCAAGTACTATAGCTAGATGATGAAGTGGCTAAGCATGGCAACCAGGCCCCCGGATGATCATGAATGGGGGCTAACAGCCATATCCCCGAGTCCCCGGGAGGGGATAGGGGTAATGGGCCGGAGACCCGGCCCAGGACTAAACCCACGAGAACCTGGGATGATCTACTATAGAATTGAAAGGGGAGGAGGTCAGCATATAATAAATCTACGGCTGAAAACTTACTCTTCAAGGCTAAGGAAGAACTAGGTTGAGAATTTCCTAGCCTTAGGATGAGAACCTATTCTTAGGGATATTAATAATTAAGGATTAAGGTGTTACTCTGTTTCTTCCTCCTCTTCCTCCTCCTCACCCTCATATTTAGGCGCATATCCCCAGCTCTTAATACCCTTTTCACACTCCCTTAGATGGTTAATAACATCTTCTTCAGTTAATAAATATGTGGTATTCTCAGGTATATATCCCCTAACCCTTTGCCCCTCTGGACATAGCTTATCGGGATCGCTACATCTGGGGCAAACATACATACCAGTAACTCTATCCCTACATAAAACGATCTCCCTATCACCAAACCTTATAGTTGTTCTCTCCCACTCGGGGTTCCATTGATACATATAATCCCACATATATGGTTTTCCTAAAGCTCTGATAAGCTAGAGGCCGGTCTTCTCCCTACTATTTAGAGTATTGCCTCTATGCTGTAAAACATTGCCTCTTCTTATCAATATAATCTCTGCATATCAATTTAGTTCTAATATCGCTTATCCTTTGAGATTATATTGTGTAGAACCTTTTGATCTAAAGTTTCTCACAATCTAAAAGCTAGCTGCGGTTTAAGCCCATAGATCCTATATAATAGTGTTTAGATAGAGCCCACCGATGATCCTATGTCCCCAGCGCAGTTTTCGGATCTTTGATATGGTTGCTGGGCTGTTCTCACCATATATACTCTTCGAGAGATATGTTGAGAGCTCAGAATCAAGATCCATTCCAATTTGAGTGATCTCCGAAGCTCCAAGGGCTTTGGCAAGAACGAAGGCTCTATCGCCATCCGTAAATCCCGGGATCATTGTTAGCTCTGGGCATGGGTAGCAAACCTGTGTTGTAAAAACAACTCTTTCCCTCCATCTCCTGAGATAGTCTAAGATATGCGGGATATTCCTATAGTTATCCCCATGTATCTGAATGACTATGTAGCCACCGCGATTAAATACAAGCTCGGCTGGTTTAACACCACCATCTAGATCAGTAATAGATACTGGTATAACATCCTCTAGATCCTTTAAAAGGGAGCAAGCGCCATCCGCACAGAAAACACATGACCCCCTCTCTATCCTTGTATAGTTCTTCAGAGCGCTAGGCCCCGCTCCAACTACATATACCTTTCTCCCTAGAACCGCCCTCTTGATCTCCTGCATTATATCTAAAGGATCCCTCACACCTATGCTCCTCGCAACTAGGCATGCCATTTGAGAAGCCTCCCACTCCAAATCTAGATCAAATCCTAGATCATTTAAAACCATCCTATACAGCTCCGATGTCCTAATCAGATCCCAGCGCAAAAGCCCACCTATATATAGTTAATGCTAGAAACTAATTCAACATAGACAGCCTCTTCTAAATACGGAGTTGGTTAAAAGCATATAGAACTAAATCGGATTAGATATTATAAAAAATAAGCCTAAGTTATAGATCATCTGATTCTAAATCCTGCTCCTCGGCCTCTTCGGAGGGGGGAGGTGTGGAGGTCTCCCCAAATACAACTAGCTTGGCTTGTGAGAGAGCCTCTAAGATAGCCTCTACTGGAGACTCTACCTCCGACACATCTAGCTTTAGATCGTTAGCAACCTTACTTATTATCTCATCAACAGTTCTAACCCCATCACATAGTGTCCATATATAGTAAGCAGCTGGGTTAAGCGCGTAGGCCTCATCCTCGCTTAGAGCTATAATATAGTTCTCCCCCTCCATCCCAACATGCTCTCCCTGCCTTAAGGGCTTCATATCATGGCTAATCATTACTCACCACCCCTTCTAAACCCTCCCCTTCTAGGCCCTCTTCCCCCTCTAAAGCCACCTGCCCTCTGAGGTCTATAGTCCTCTGGAGCTTTTACAAACTCCTCAGGTATCTGATCTATAGGCGGTACCTCATTATCATCTATAACCTGTAGCTCTGTCTTAGAGCTCACATTAACCTGAACCTCTCCCTTATAGGCCGAGGTCCAGGCATTCCTTATCTCTACAGCCTCTCCCTCCTTGAGTGTCCCAGCATGCTTACCCCATAGAGTTACCTTAACCCTCCCTGTCTCATCACCGATCACAGCCTCGCTTATAGTTCTAAGCCCGCTCTTGGTCTGGATTGTCCTTGGTGGGGAGACCGATATTATCCTCCCCCTTATATTTATATTCTCGATACCTGGTTTCAATTCACTTATCTTCGGACTTGGATTCGGATTCGATTTCGGATCCAATTCCCTCCAACTCCTCGTATGTAATTATAGTTTTGCTAGAAAGCTTATAAATACCTACTTTCGATCTCCTGAATATAGATTAATAGTATGTATCGCGTTCCCTCAACTTAAGGGGCTATATGCTTGATCTCTCTACCCTATGCAGAGTTTCAGCAGTAATACTTAAAATCCTCTATGTGATTCCTATATAGAGCACTGTTGAAGCTTGATGAGAGGCATCCCATATTAATATCGATCCTGTTCAACATAGTTGCTATAGTAGTTAAGGCGTTGATCTTCAGCAACACATTATCTAGAGCAGTTTACTCAGAGATCTTCCACTCAATTGGTGACACATCTAACAGCCTAACCCTATATATAGGGACTAGAGCATCTAGTGCTAAGCCCTCGCCCAGATATCCTTTTGGAATTGGGAAAGCCCTGTATCTCTCAAGCCTCTTCTCCTCCATAATACTGGGGGGCTCTATATTCTATATGATCATAGCTGAGAACCTCAGGATCTATTCGAGTGCTGAGACATATATAGCGATTTCTAGTGGACACCTCTACTGGCTCTATATGCTAGCCCTCTCATCTTTTGACACTATAACGCTGATCTTATCTGTAAAAATAATGAGAGCCAGGGAGGGGAGAGCTATAGTCCTAGCTCCCCTAGTTCTAGAGGATCTCATGGGGATATCGGGAAACATCATGGCCTCAGCCTCTCTTATACTATCAAATATAGCTGTAGATCTAGCGCTCTCCAGCGTAATAGCCTTCATAACCCTCGCTGGATCTATACATATAGGCTATAGAAGCATAGAGGCATTGCTAGGCCATTCAGCCCCAAAGGAGGTGATCGCGAGGATTGTAAAGATATCCCTCTCAATACCAGGGGTTGTTGATGTAAATGATGTTAAGACAATGCTCATAGATCCTGATAGATATCTCGCAATAGTACAGATAGAGGTTAAAGAGGATATGACGATAAAAGAGGTTGAGGAGATTAAAGAAGAGATAGTAGATTCTATAAAAAAGAATCTACCGGAGATCCGCTATCTAATCCTAGACATAGTAAAGCCTAAGGAGCCTGCTAAAAGCTATGTAAGTCTCCTGAGGGAGATAAAAGAGATTTGATAACCAAAGTACTTTTACAGCTGAAAGCCTACACTTTAAGATGGGGAGGAGGTTAGATGCATATATGCCCCCTTGAGTGGAGATACGGATCAAGTGATATGAGGAATATATTTGCTATCTCGAACATTGTGAGAACATATATAGAAGTTGAGATAGCCCTCATGGCGGGGCTTGCAAGGGCTGGGATAGCCCCGACACACTGTGTGGAAGCCCTTAGAAAGTGCTCCGATGGCCTCGAACCTGGTGAGATCTATAGGCTTGAGGAGGCGATCGGCCATGATATAGCGTCTCTAGCATATATCCTTGGAGAGAGATGTGGTGAATGTGGAAGATATGTTCATCTAGGTGCTACAAGCTATGATATAGTGGATACCTCATGGGCTATCCTGATTGGGAGAGCCTTGGAAATTGTTAAGAGCAAGTTGAGAAGAATCCTCGAGGCTATATCCAAGCTAGCTATAGAGCATAGAGACACGATAATGGTTGGTAGAACACATGGACAGCACGCTCTACCAATAACCCTGGGCTTCAAGCTAGCAAACTATGTCTTTGAGCTTAGCAGGAGCTATGAGAGGATATGCCAGGCTGGGGAGAGGATCATAAGATCTAAATTCTCTGGAGCCGTTGGCACAATGGCTGCCTGGGGCGATAAGGGTTTCGAGGTTGAGAAAGGGGCCTCAGAATATCTGGGAATAGAGCCACATGTAATATCAACCCAGGTAGCCCCTAGAGACGGTTTTGCAGAGCTTATATCCATACTAGCTATTCTCGCGAGTCAGCTAGACAGATTTGCCCTCGAGGTGAGGGAGCTCTCTAGAACAGAGATCGGAGAGCTATATGAGTCTGAAGAAAGGGTTGGAAGCAGCACTATGCCCCACAAGAGGAACCCTACAGTCTCTGAGAGGATCTCTGGGCTAGCCAAGATCCTAAGATCCCTTGTAATAGCATCTTTGGAGAACATACCCCTCATGCACGAGAGGGATTTAACAAATAGTAGTAGCGAAAGGATCTTAATACCACATGCATTCCTAATAATAGATCAGATGCTAGAAGACACACTAAGACTACTTAAAATACTAAGGATCGATGTTAAAAAGATGATGGAAAACATAGGACTTACTAGAGGCGCCATAATGTCTGAATCTATAATGGTTAAGCTCGTAGAAAAGGGCATACCAAGACATATAGCACATAAAATGCTCTTAGAAGTAACTAGAGATCTAGGCGATAGATCTTTAACAGAGGCTTTAACAGCTAATCCTAACATATCTCAATATCTTTCAAAGGAGGAGATCGAGGAAGCCCTAGATCCGAGGAGATATCTAGGGAAATATGGAGAACTGATCGAAAGAGCCATCAAATATATGGAAAAAACTGTTGAGAAATGTAGATAGAGCCATTACCGCTTCTCCCTACCGCTTTGCTTTGTTTAGTGGTATGGATTCCACCTCGCCTGGAGGGCTTGCCCAGTTCACCCCAAGGGCTCATAGGTAGTTGTTAAGCCCAGCAGCATGTGGCTTCATCGCCTGGGCGGTTCCAATTAGTCGGAGAATAAGATATATAGATCTTAGCATGGCATAGAAAGACACAACCCAGAATAGAAAACAATAACTCAAAGTTTCTGCCCCTTATAGCCATAGCCTCAACCTCCTCATCCTCCGCTGCTGTGAACACCATCTTACCCGACTCGACCAGCATCTCATTCTGTGGTACTAGTAGGTAGCCGTGGAGCTTTTCCTAAGCCTTCCCCTTCTAAATTCATCCTTATCAACATCTAGAACCTCCCTCTTAACTAGGGGTGCTAGCCCCTCAAGGAATCTCTCCACTATCCTAGCTGCAACTCTGGGGTTTATGGCGAAGACTGAGCTGTAAACCTTAACACCAGCTGGTACAGCTGGAACAGGGATCCTCCTGTCTACATTATCGAGTATATCATGTACAGTTCTATCACCGCTAACGAATACTAGTAGCTTAACACCCATACTAGCTATCTGGCTAGCACACCTCCTAGTATCGAAGGCTGTAGTAGACCAGACACGAGTAGTGACGCACCTAACCACCTCAGCATATACCTCGTGGCCCGTGCCCTTAACAACATCAAACCCCATAAGACCCGGGGGATTAGAAGTCTAGCACCAGGCCTTAGACTCTCAAGGAAACCCTAGCTCTCTTAGGTGAAACAAGCTTAGCCCCCATAGCTAAAGCCCTCAAGCCATAAGCATCATCACTACCCTTAAAACCAAGCCTACCATCAATACCGACTAGAGGATCAACTATGAAGCTTACAGGGCCTCTACCCACACTACCTTAACCCACTAACGTGAAGCGCCTTAGGGATTTTAGCTTTTTAATATGAACTCCCAGCTCCTAAAATTAAAGAACCCACGTGGTTCACCCGCTACACGGCCCAAGCCATGGGGCAATCCTACTATAATCCCATTTCCTCCTCCACTCATCCCACCTCTCCCTAAACCACCATGGAACCCTGGGATTCCTAACTATATCGTAGTAATCGTATGGTTTTATGTCGAGAACAGGTGATCCGCTCCACGCGTCTAAGCCTCTAACCTTAAGCCTAGGAACGTTAACCTCCATAAGCTCAACAACTGATATAGCTATAGGGTTAGGTCTAGGCGGGAACCTGGTAGCAAATATACCCACCGTAGGATACCTATCTACACCCCATGGTTTAATAGTCAACCTAACCTCCCTCTCCTCGTGCATATAGTACACTACTATTGCATGCGAGTAATCCTCCAAACCCCTAAGACCCTCAACGTACTCATCATAGATCCTAATTGTTGAGGTAATCTCGTAACGCGACTTTGCTACACGGTGCTCCTCAGGTCTCGGTATACCCTCCTCCACTATACCAATAGGCTTAAAGCATATAGTAGAGTTTGACATGGTAACCACCAACTATAACACAGTACTCTAGGCTTAAGCTTAAAGCATAGGATTACTCTAAACCCTAACCTCCCAGGTTTTTACATCTATAAGCCTCGCCCCTTTAGGGCGGGGGTGTTGTTGATGCTCATAATCTTTGATACAAGTACTGCTGTTCTTATAACATAGCATTTCTAGCGATCTGGAATCCTTGATTTAGATTTTTAATTAATTAACTAGCTTTTCTCATAATATCCACATCTCTTGCAATATCCTCTCTTAACCCTTCCACCACATATTCTACATCTCTCGACCCCTTCAACCTTTCTAGGCTCTCCCCTAAGCTCTAAGTATCTTGCTAAGAGATAAGCCTGATCTTTTCCTCTCGGCCTTAGCACTCTCGATACCTTCTCGATTAGCTCTTCTGTCACTAGTGATTCCCATATCTGGCTTAGCATAAGAGATCCGCTGCCTCTTTCTATTGGTTCCTTTGCTCTTGTAAAAGATGGTATTGAGAGGTCTTCTAAAAGGCTTCTCAGAATATCCTTTCCCCTTGGCAGTGTACATGGGGAGATCTTACATTCTGAAGGGATCTCTATAGCAAGATCTATGACTCTCTTTGAAGCGAGAGGTGGATATACATCGATGCCGAGCTCCCTACCGATGGATACTGAGGAGAACTCCATATATGTTGATAGATCCTTTATATATGTTGATAGCTCATCCAGCCTATATAAATGCATATATGAATATCCAGCAAAAAGCTCGTCCCCTGCATCGCCTGTATATATGCATCTACACCCCATATTCATAGCTTCTCTAAGTGCTATGTAGATTGAGACGTCATTCCTAACCTCTATGGGATCGAAGGTGTCGAGCGCGTTTACTATGAAGTCGGTAGCCTTTAGAGCCTCTTGAACGCTGTATACTCTATAAATAGGTTCGATTCCAAGCGCTCTAGCAACGATCCCGCCCCAGTATAGGTCGCTTGCAACAGATCCCTCGAGACCAACTATAACCCCTTTTAAAGGGATCTTCACATAGCGCCTTGCTATAGAGGCTATGAAAGAAGTATCTATGCCCCCACTCATTACAATACAATCACATACTCTAGACGCTATCTCACTGCTAACAACCTCTATGAGGAGTTTTAAAGCGTTTAGGCAGTCAATTCTCATGGAGACATCATATAATCCTATATAATAGAAATATATATGGATAGCGAAACATGGTAACAAATCTACCCCCAGAGGCTAGAGCTAAGTTTGCTAAATATCAGGAGGCTAGAACACCTGAGGAGAAGCTACAGGCTCTCCAGGAGTTTCTATCAGCTGTTCCAAAGCACAAGGGTACTGAGAATCTTGTTCAGTGGGCTAGGAAGAGGATGGCGGAGCTTAGGGAGGAGATAGAGGAGAGGAAATCTAGAAAGGGGGGTGGGAGGGGCTCTATATATACTGTTGAGAGGGCTGGGGCGGCTCAGATGATTATGATAGGATTCACTAAAGCTGGTAAGACAGCTATACTTGCAAGGCTTACAAATGCCCGTGTAACCCCATCAGAGATACCATATGCCACTAAGGTTCCGACACCTGGCATGCTTGAGTACCAAGATATACAGTTCCAGCTCGTTGAGGCTCCATCGATAATCAGAGAAGATCCTGGTTCTAGATGGAATAGAAGATCTATAGGGCTTCTCAGAAATGCTGATGGAGCCATCATAGTTGTAGATCTCTCCCAAGATCCTGTTGGTGATTATAGAGAATTGGTTGATATGCTTGAAGAGGAGGATATAAAGATCAAGAGGCCAAAAGGCTTTGTAGTAGTTGAGAAGAGCCAGGGATCCCCTGGGATAAGGATTATATATCACGGCAAACTTGTAGATGGGACTGGGGAGGATGTTAAGAGGATCCTTGAGGGATATAGAATATACAGAGCCACAGTAAAGATCTATGGGGAAGCTACTTTAGAAGATGTTGAGAACTCGATCCTAGGAACCACTATCTATAGACCTGCTATAGTTATTGGTAATAAAGCAGATCTTGATGATGGGAGCAGGTGTAGAGAGTTGAGGGAAGCAGTTGACAGAGAGATCCCAGTAATCTGTGGCTCCGCCCTAACAGGTAGTGGGTTTGAAACCCTCGGAAGAATTATATTTGATAGGCTTGAGCTGATAAGGGTCTATACAAAACCCCCTAATGCAGAGCCTTCTAAAAAGCCTCTTGTTATTAAAAGGGGCGCCACTGTTCTCGATGTTGCAAAGGAGATCCACAAGGATCTATATAGGGGATTTAAATATGCTAGAATATGGGGGCCCTCTGCCAACTACCCTGGAGAGAGGGTGGGAGGGGATCATGTGCTCGAGGATGGAGATATAGTGGAGATTCATTCAACAACATAGTATTTCACCATATCTTCAAATAGCAATATTTATCGGTGTCAGAGTGAACTATGGGGCGTTCATCTAATCCCATGCTGCCCGCCTCATCATCCATAGAGATAGGTGGCTAGAAGGATTTTATCTCTTAAAGCTTTCACCTAATAGCCAGGCCTTTTAAGGCGGGGGAGGGTTTAGATCAACACCCTTTTCTATGTACTCCATAAACCATCTATATGCCTGCTCATCGTCATCAGCCTGTATAGGTGGGTGTTTGAATAGATAGGCGCTTGGCCCCGCTATAACCCCGCCATGGCCTCTATCTAGTGCAAGCTTAGCTACTCTTATCGCATCTATAAGAACAGCTGCTGCCATCGACTTATCATCTACCGAGAGCTTTGCCTCGATAACTACTGGCATACCGCCAAATGATCTTCCTTTTATGTATATATATGCAACCTTGGTATTCCCCAGGAAGGGTACATAGTCACTCGGGCCTATCCTCACCCTACCCTCTCTCTCAAGCTTATCGCCATATGGTAGCACACTTGTTACAGCCCTTGTCTTGCTTATCCTCTTGGAATGTAGCCTCGCCTCATCAACCATGTTCAGGAAATCCGTGTTACCCCCAACGTTGAGCTGGTATGTCTCTTCAACAACAACTCCTCTCATATGTAGAAGCCTTATGAGGGTTCTATGTAATATAGTCGCCCCTACCTGGCCCTTCACATCATCGCCTAGGAGGGGGATACCAGCCTCTTTATACAGCCTTGGCCAGGTACCGCTTGGATCGCTCGCTATGAAAACGGGGATCGCGTTTATAAAGGCTGCTCCAGCTTTTAGAGATGCTCTTGCATAGAATCTAGTGGCCTCTTCACTACCTACTGGGAGTAGGTTGATCACAACCTCAGCCCCAGAAGATCTCAGGACATCTACAACGGAATCGATAGTCACACTATAGTCTATAGGCTCGAAAAAATCCTTCATATGGGGAGCAACACCATCGAGAACCGGGCCGGGGGAAACCTTAACCCCTAGCAAACCCACATCATATATCCTTGGCACAGAGTTTGGATATTCAAATATAGCCTCGCCTAGATCCTTACCAACCTTCCTCCTAGACACATCAAAGGCTGCTACAAACTCTATATCTCTAACCCCATATCCACCTATATCCTCAGTCATAATGCCCTCGATAAAACCTCTAGATCTAGATAGCATGACTGATTGAACAAGCATAGAAGCTATGTTGCCAACGCCGACAATGGCAACTTTGATCAAATACCACACCTTACAATAATATACAATAAAAATATATAGGCTATGCGTGTCTCTTCACCGCAGGGTTGCACTTAGACATATATAGAGGGATAGCCATAATCTGTTTTATAATCAGCATTAGAGATCCATTACTACATAACTACATAGATCTCCTGCGGAACATCGCCACTAGATATATGGCGTTGAATGTGGATAGTATTGATGCTATATATAGATGTGCTTCGCTCTCCACGGTTCTTAATACAGAACCTATATATGGTGAGGGAATCCCCGCTATTGTTGATGCTACATATAGTGAGGAGTAGATCTTTCCGATATGCTCTCCATATA
>JAWAXC010000049.1 GCA_038897115.1 Sulfolobales archaeon
GTAAAATATATCTTAATGTGAAGAGGAAGGTTCAGCTACCCCCAGTATTTAGGTTAAGATGTCCTATATGTGGATATGAAGATGTCTATTCCCAGGGAAGCGCGGTAGAAGAAGACATATATACCTTTACGTGCCCTATATGTAAGTTGAGGTTCTTCGTTGCCCGCAAACCACCGCTTATTGTTGGGTGTCCCCATTGTAGCTCGGCTCTTCGCATAACATCTATACATGGAGAGCCTGAAGTGATAAGAGCTAATCCTAAAACCCACTCGCCAACCATTACCTCTGCCATGCTTCTAGGTGCTTTGCTAGGTGCTATATCTAGTAGATATAGACTTGGTGGAGCAATTATAGGGGGATTCATTGGAGCTCTAATAGGCGTGTTTATAGACACTCTCTCAGAACCAGAGGCAAAATACATTGAGTAATGCTGAGAGTGATGCTGATCAGAATATTGATATATAGAACCATCCCTTACTGTCCTGAAGGGCGAGGCTTTTGGTTGCAGCCTTTTCAATACCTCAGACAATGATCTATCCGATAGTTCATGACCTGCCAGCAAGATCTGTGAGCTGAGGGAGGCTATATTTTTGATACACAGCCGGGATTTGAATCCTGATAACGAGCTACTTGGAACCCTGCTATGACCATGTTTCATGTAGATAGGCGAGACCATGGAACCTAAACGACCCCTTGGTGATATGATTAACCACCATGCCTCGATCCTATCGGAAGATCATCTATAGATCCGCATTCTTATACATAAGCATCTTCAAGAGATCTTGTATCTCTTCAGCATGTAGGTCTTGTAGTAGTCATCGCTCTCCCTTATCACATCTCTCTGCTCGATCAACGGCTTATCCAATGTCACAAGATAATCTAATAGGCATTACTCTTATTTGTAAAAATACCGGTATCCATAAGATACAAGCATACCACTATAGCATCATATTTGGAAAATTCTCCAAACAGCCTCGAAAAGGTCTCCACAGCCTTCACTATAAATTTATGGTGGACAGCGGAAGGGGGTTCTCTTTCAAATGAACTTCCAACTGTGAAGCTTAGAAGAGGCCGAGCAGGAATAGAGATCCTAGATCAATATTTAGGAAATATTCTAGGCAATCACTTAATAGGATAATAGAAAGCAAGCCCAAGATCATTTCCGAGCTGAAAAACATAAGGTTCTTAATATAAAAAGGGTTCTCATTAAGATCCCAAAGAATCTCTAGAAGGCTAGAAGATCTGGGGAGCTTACATAGAAGTCTAACATATTATTTTAAATATATTATTAGATATATCTTTGATCTCTGAAGCTATCCAGCTATAGAGATAAGGCTTTTTATAAAAATCCATCCCAAGGCATCTAGAGGGGGCGGGTATGATGAGTGGCCGCTAGACAGATCCGTGAAGAACATCCGAACCTCTGACCCGACCCCGCCCCCAAAATATAGTATAGCTACACAGAGATATAAACACAAAGCCTTTTCAGCAAAAGCATCTGGGGATGCCAGTCTTCAGTATCTAATGTCAAATTCTAATACTAAATATCTGGGATATGACTTTAAAAAAGCTCCTTTTTAATGAACATGATACTATAGTATGTGATTGGAAAATGTTCTAAACATTTGAGAGAGTTCCCACGGTATCCACCTTGATCTATGTTTAGGAAATTTCCCAAATAACCTAGAGATCAAAGCTCCAAAGCTGGCCAGCACTCCTAATTACTTATTATTAATTATTTTGATTATTTATTATTTAAGGAATAACCCCTTCTAAGGGATATCAAAGCCGTGATAATCTCCTTGAAAAGGGCCTTCTAGATCTTCTGTTAGGGGGTTACCTAACAAAAGATACAGACCATGATCAATTTAAAAGGGGTCTTCACAACCGGGCTGAGGGCCATCACCACATATTTACGGTAATGGTGGGAAGGGTTTTTTCAAAGCCAGTATTTCTATCATTATTTTATTATGCTCTGCTTAGGAGTAACAGCAAGATCTCTTAAACAGATTCCTATAGTTGCTGAGCGTCCCACCGGATCTGATCCTGTGCCTCTTCTTCCTGCTAGCCAGGAAATCCTCGAAGCCTTTGTCTTACCCCAGGGTGATGTTCGGGGGTAGAGCTCCTATGAGCTTCTTAATATCTTCTTTAAAGTTATCCACGACAAATCTTATGATAAAGCTGCTTAAGATACTCATCGTTGCTTGCAAGCCTCAGGATCTCCATAGCCATGTGGTAGCTGAATGATCCCACCAGGTCTTATAACGCCTAGGGCCTCTAAAGTCCTCCTAGCACCCAGGATCTCTTTGAATTCCTACCCTGTTATGAGGTCTAGCAGAAGTCTTAGCCTATCATCATCTATCCCCTGTTATCTATTCATAAGCCTTCACATGGTAACTCTGCTCACATCGAGGACCCCTGGATCCTGTCTCTTCTATACCTGCTAACAACATACTCGAAGATCCTATACTAATCATCCTGACCAACCCTTCCAAGATCTATAGCGTCATGCCAGCAATAGCCCATGACTTCAGTGCATAGATATAGTATCATAAGGCAATATTTCTTAGCTATTTCATGGAGCCTCGCGAAACCATGAAACAATGGAATCGTTTATACTTGTTTAGGTGCCGCGGCCGGGATTTGAACCCGGGTCACGGGCTCGAGAGGCCCGCATACTTTCGGCGCAGGGCTTGTCCGGGCTATACTACCGCGGCCCTCCTCTAAAATCATATAATTGGAGACTTATAGGGCTTAACACATATAGTATCTTCTTTTTAGCTATTGAGCTAGTTTCTCTCCGACCCACTCCCCGCCCCGAGGTGTGGGGCTTTCGATTGTAAAAGTCAGCTGTGGCTTATGGGGTTAGTAGGTTTGGCCCTAAAATATTCTTTTATTCTTTATTGCCTGATTATCCTTGCTTTATTGTGCTTTTGTAAGGATTAAAAACCTTTATAGATATGGGTTGATGGGTATAGATTATGATTCTAAGTGGTGTTAGGGTTATAGAGGTTGGGCATGCTGTTGCGGGCCCTACTGCTGGGCTCATACTGGCTGATCTTGGTGCTGAGGTTATTAAGGTTGAGAGGCCTGGTTCTGGTGATCATTTTAGGGATCTGCCTGGTATGGGTTCATCTATGTTTGTCGATCTCAATAGGGGTAAGAAAAGCGTTGCTATAGATCTTAGTGATCCTAGGGGATATGAGATCTTCCTCAGGCTTGTCAGTATATCTGATGTTGTTATAGATAATCTAGATCCTGGGGCTTCTAGGAGGCTTGGGATTAGCTATGAGGCTCTCTCGAGGGTTAATCCCAGGATTATATATTGTAAGATAACAGGTTTTGGCGAGGGCCCCTATGGAGATTTGCCTGCCTATGATCCTATGCTCCAGGCTGCCTCTGGGATCATGTCTGTCACAGGATTTCCCCCAGATGGTTTTGTCAGGGCTGGTATCTCGCTGGTTGATATGAGTGGTGCCTTTCACTGTGTTATAGGTGTCCTTGCATCTCTATATAGAAGGGCTTCCACAGGCTTTGGATCCTATATAGAGGTTTCTCTATTCGATGCCGCGGTATATTATATGGGTTACTGGATAACATACTACGATCTATATGGAAGGGATCCAGAGCCTTTGGGATCAACACATATATTCGGAGCACCATATGGGCTATTTAGAGTGAGCGATGGATATGTATACATAGCTATTGTAAGTGATAAGCATTGGAGGGAGTTCTGCGAAGCACTTGGATTCATAGATCTGCTAGAAGACGCTAGGTTCAGAAGCAACCATGAGAGGGTGAGGCATAAGAAGGAGCTTGAGGAGGAGATCGGTAGAAGGCTCTCTAGATATAGCGTATCCGAGCTAATGGAGATCCTTGGAAAGAGAGGAGTTCCAATAGCACCCCTACACAGGGTGAGCACCCTTCTAAAAGACAGCCACCTAGCCTATAGAAAAATAGTTGACCAGGTCATCTGGGGTGGAAAACCGCTAAGAGTAGCTCTAAACCCAATAAAGATCGATGGTGAGAGGCCATCAGCAAGGGGTAACCCACCTCTATTGGGAGCCAATACCCTCGAGATACTCACAAAGATCCTGGGATTCTCTGTGGAAGAGGCTGAGAAGCTAAGATCAGAGGGAATTGTTTCATGGCCGTAGAGTTTTACTGGATATAGCTACTCCTTATTTCTAAAGCTTTGATCTAGAGTATGGGGGCCTGTTTTTATCGCTAGCAGCATATCCACACCATCTATAACACTTCCTAGCTTCTTCCAATACCTCCTACAGATCATCTATGATCTCATATATCCAACTTCTAGACTGGGATAAAAAATACAGTTATAGCTATAAGCTATATCTCTCAGAGCGGGAAAGGGTTAGATCCGCTTCTTACAACTGAAAGCCTCGCCCCTTTAGGGCGGGAGTGGCGAAATGCTTATAAGCTTTGCTCCACAATCCTTTTGGGCCTCGGCGGGCTAACTCCTATCTGCTATAAAACCCTATCTCTATGCCCGCAGGGGCCCCGAGCGTGATATCTTGATCAGAGCGGTGATGCTGAGGCTACTGCCAGGTGAGGGGGCTGAGGAGAGGCTGAGGAAACTATGTGATATCTCCTCAAAGCTTTGGAACGAGATCAACTATGCTAGGAGGAGAATGTTCTTCGAGACCAAAAAGTAGATCTTAAGCAAACGTATAAGGAGTTCTATGAGAGGTATAAGAAGCTGATCGGGTCTGCAACAACACAGCAGGTTCTGAACAAAAACGATGAGGCTTGGAGAGGCTTCTTCTCATCTTTGAAGGCCAAGAGGGAGGGTAGGCTACCACCATTCATAGCCAGGGTTAATCCGCCTGGATATAGGAAGAGGGGTAGGATTAGAATATTATGGACAGTCCTCAGAAATGATCAATATAGGATTGATGGTGAGTACATAGTTATCAATGGCTTAGGGGCCATAGGATCTATAAGGGTTAGATATTCAGGTAGAATACATGTTGTTGGGAGGCAGGGTAGGGCTGAGATACACTACGACGCTGATGATAAGAAATGGTATATATACATATCATACGAGGTTGAGGAGAAGATAGTCAAGGGTGGTAGCTTTAGAATCCCTCTAAAGCCCCTCGGAGATAAAGAGGCAGGCATAGATATAGGTGTTAACAATTTATTGGCTGTATATGTTGATGACGGATCTGCTTTATTGGTTAATGGAAGGCCTTTGAAGGCTATTAGCTTCTACTGGAGGGATAAGATATCAGAGTATCAAAGCATCTTGAATAGATATGGTTTTAAAACATCTAAGAGGCTTAGGAGGATTTATAAGAGGTGGAGGAAACAGATCAAGAGCTATATTGACTGGGCTGTTAGGAACACGATAGAATGGCTATACCACAGCGGTGTAAGGAAGATATATGTTGGTCATCCGAAATACGCTTCTCAAGAGCCTAATAAGGGTTCTAAGATTAACTTCGAGATTATCCATATATGGAGCTATGGATATCTATTGAGAAGATTGAGAGATGTTGCTGAGGAATACGGTATAGAGGTTGAACATGTAGATGAGGAAAACACATCCAGAACATGCCCAATATGCAGGACTATAGAGAATCACGAGAGAATATCGAGAGGGCTATTCAAATGCTACAAGCATAACATCGTATTCAACGCAGACCTCGTGGGAGCATTCAACATACTAGCTAAAAAGAAGACCATAACCCCGAGCCCCACCCTAACCGGGGTAGGGGTAACACGCCTAAGACCGGGCGAGAGGCTGAACCGAGCAATAGCTCGGGATGTAGCCCAAACCTCCCCACCCTAGGGGTAACCCTCACCCTTCAGGGCGGGGAGGAGGTCAGAGAGCTCCTCTATATCTTCTACACATATCCTCTATATCTTCTGCACTTATTATGAGGAACTCCTCAGAGTCTCCTTGTTCTATTTTAAAGCCCATGTTATCTAAGAGATCTGGAGATCTTTTTAGAGCCTCCTCCAAGGCATCCATGAATCTAGGGTAATGCTCTGTAGATTGATATAGTGTGAATAGGGCGTAAAGAGATATCCTAATCTTTCTCTGCCCTGTTATCGATATATAGTCGAGGATATCTCTACACTTTCTATCTAGATATAGTTGGATTGTTCTTTTAACCAACTCTATAGGATCTTCCTCTTCCACGATATCCTCCTAGGGATCTTCTTATCATGGCTTTTAAGAGCAATATGATTGGAAGCTTTCCTTTACTTTGAATTTGATTATATTGATATTGTTCTTCGTTGTAGATCTATATATTTTTAAGCATCACCTATATAATAGACTTAGAGGATGTATTTTGCCTGTAGTGATCGATGTTAGGCCTTCTCCGAGGGAGTTAGCTGCTGCTGTGAGATCCTCCCTAGGTCTTGAGGCATCGGATATGGTGATGATCAACGCCTCTATTATTGATGTATGGAGGGGGGAAATTGTTGAGGGGGTTGAGATAGCTGTTAAAGGTAGGATTATATCTTGTGTTGGTAGGTGTTCAAGATCTAGAGGTTCTAGCACTAAGATCGTGGATCTCAGGGGATCCATAGTAGCACCGGGCTTTATAGATGCCCACACACATATTGAGAGCACCTTTCTAAGACCCTCTGAATTCTCCAAAGCAGTTATATCCAGGGGTACAACAGCTGTTTTCGCAGATCCCCATGAAATAGCTAATGTAGCTGGTTTCGAAGGGCTTAGATATATGGCTGGGGAGCTATCTAGAACACCCCTCAAAGCCTTCCTATTGATACCCCCTAACGTGCCAGCAAGCCTTAGAGCCCCGGGGGTTGGCGGTGCTCTGCTAAGATATGATGAGGTTATTGATAAGATGGATCTCTTCTCAGGGGTTGGCGAGGTTATGGATATAGGTTCTCTTCTCGATGGGGATGAGAGGTTTATAGAGTATGCCTCGAGGCTATCTATGGCAGGGATTATCCAGGGGCATGCTGCTGTCTTGAGGGGTGAGGATCTAGATGCATATGCATCCCTAGCAATTGGAAACGATCATGAGGTCACAGAGTGGGGGGAGCTTATCGAGAGGCTATCCAAGGGGATTATTCCTATTGTTAGATATGGCTCCAGCTGGAGGGATCTTGAGAGGCTCTACAAAGCTATCCAGGAGTATTCACCCCTAATCCCAGTTGCTACAGATGATATCCACGCCCTGCATATAGCTAGGGAGGGTCATCTAGATAGAGCTGTTAGAAGGGCTATAGAGCTCGGTGTAGATCCTGTAAAGGCTATAGCAAGCGTTACACTGGCTCCAGCTATTCTCTATGGTATGCAGAGGTGGATAGGATCTATAGCGCCGGGGAGATATGCAGATCTAGTTGTGATGGAAGATCTTGAGAGGGTTAGGATAAAAGATGTCTATATAGACGGGGATCTCGTGGCAAGTAATTATAGATATATAGCACCATCCCAAGGAGATCCTAACGATATACCGGGTAGCGTCTCCAATACGGTGAAGATTGTGTGGCCGCCAAAGATCTCTCTAGAGATTCAGAGGAATTGTAGGGAGGCTTTGGTGAGGGTTATAAAGCCGATCCACGGCACAACATTAACTAAGGAGGAGAGGAGAGTAATACCATGTGGGGGAGATGTTGTTAAGGAGGTTTCAGATAGCAAGTTACTATATGTAACATCTATAAATAGATATGGTGTTAGCAGCAGCTACACCGCCTTGTTAGAAGGTATAGAGCTGGATGGGGCGATAGCATCCACTGTTTCCCATGATAGCCATAATATAATAGCTGTTGGGAGCTCGCTAGGCGATATAATGACTGCTGTGAAGGCGATAGTGGGTAGTGGTGGGGGAATTTCGCTGGCCTCAAGAGGTAGGGTTGAGGCTTTGGTAGAGCTTGGTATAGCGGGGCTCATGTCTAGGAAGGGATATCTAGAGGTTGTAGGTGATCTTGAGAAGATGTTTAGAGCCCTTGAGGAGAGGGGTTTTGAAAGGCCTGAGGGTATTTTGCTGGAGATACAGCTTCTAAGTTTAACAGTAATCCCTGAGATCAGGATCACAGATAGAGGGCTATACCTGGTTTCAAGGAGAGAGGTGGCTGATCTCGTTATCAGCTATAACTAGATCCCTCTACACGGGTTATCTATATTTTTAAGTAGCCAGCCATATATAGATATAGCTGGTGCTGGGATTGTCGAGAGCGAGGATCCCTGGTAGGGAGAAGTGGAAGTATAAGAAGTGGTATGTAGTTGTAGCCCCGCCCCTATTTGGCGAGGTAGAGATAGGCACCATACCCGCGGATGAGGATTGGAAGGTAATTGGTAGAACTGTTGAGGTCACTATGTATGAGCTCACGGGCGATATATCGCAGCTCCACATAAGATTCAAATTCCAGGTGATAGGTGTTGATGGTGATAGGGCTATAACTAGGTTCAAGATGCTGGAGCTAGCTAGGGACTATCTTAGAAGCCTTACCAGGAGGAAGAGTAGCAAGGTAGCTGGTATAATAAACCTCACCACAAAGGATGGCTATGGAATAAGGGTTACAGCTGTTACATTCACAACATATAGGTGTAAGGCTTCCCAGAAGAGGGCTATGAGGAAGATAATGTTTAACATACTAACCAAAGAGGCATCGGAGAAGACGCTGGATGAGTTTATAAAGGCATCTCTAGGTGAGATCCAGAATAAGATCTTCCAGGAGGCTAAGAAGATCTATCCTATAAGAAAGGTGGAGATAGCCAAGATAAAGCTTCTAGCAATACCAACACCATCAGGCCCTGTAAAGGCCGTGGTTGTCCCCCAAAGGCCTACATAGAGATCTCCTATAGATTAGCAGAAGGTTTCGTTAAGAATATGTGGCGGGCCCGCCGGGATTTGAACCCGGGACTTCCGCCCAGCTCTTCCTGGTCTACGGGTTAAGAGCCCGCCGCTCTACCGGGCTGAGCTACGGGCCCAGCACCATATGAATAATATGTTTAGGGCTCTTATAGGGCTTTGCTGTAGCTTTTTTCGTCTACTGTCGAACTGATCTACCTGTTAGGATGCTTTTAGCTGTTAACATCGCTATGGGTGCTGCAGATGCTATAGTTAGGTATCCTCCTATTGAGATCATATCCCTATATGTATTTGCGAGAGCGGATGCCACCATGGGGCCTACAAGATTTCCTAGATCGAACATCGCTGTATATATAGCAGATGCTAATCCCCTACGCTCCTGTGGGATCCCGGTTATAGCTATGATCTGTAGCGATGGTATAGCTAGCCCCGCGCCTATGCCTGTTAATATTCCATAATATAGTATATTTATTGAGAGAGGATCTAAGGAGATCGCTAGATAGCCCATGGAAACCATCGCTATACCCAGCATTGCGGTACCTTCTACAGATAATATCTTCAGAATATATCTAAATGTTAACCTCGATAGAAGGTTGAAACCTGCCATTAATGTGAAGTAGATAGCTATTATAGAGGCTCCAAGCCCTGCTTGCTTATGGTATGCTGGTAAGAAGAGAGATAAACACATATATGAGGAGCTGTAGAGGAGTAGAGATATGAGCGCGGTTAAGAAGTTTCTGCTTAAGAATAGCTCGCCGTTAGATTGCTGTCTCTCCTCACGAATCACGTTATATGTGAATCTATTACCTCCTATAAGCAATACAAGGATTGCTGATATAGCTCCAAGAACTGAGGAGTATGCGAAAAGAGCCTTATAGCCTAGATGCTGAGAAATATATCCTCCAAGGGCTGGTCCCAAGGCGAAAGAGATGCCTGTAACTGTGTTCCTCCATGCGAGGGAGCTTATAACCCTATCCTTATCACCGATCGCTGCTGCTTGGAAAGAAGCCGGTATAAATATAGCTACAGCGACCCCCTGAACGAATCTACCAGCATATAGAGCCTCCATATTGGTGGATATGAAATATATAGCCTGGGCTATAGATGATATAGCGGCCCCAAATATAAGAAGCCTCTGTGTCCAACCCCTATCAGCTAGTATGCCAGAGACAAGCCTGAAGGTAATAGCTGATGCAGCGAAGAAGGGCCCTAGAAGAGCTATCATAGCCTCTGTAGCACCCAGCTCAACAGCATATTGCGAGAGATATGGAGCAACGCTATGGATTGTTAGGAAAAAACATAGGGTTGCTAGATTTAGCAAAACCTCCTCCCTATATATCGCAAGCTTATCTAGAAAACCTTCTCGGATCTTCCTACCCTTCGAACCTATATTAGCTATGGTCTTACCACTTAAAAACCCCATAGATCTAGCTAAAAAAGGTGAGAGAGACATTATAGCCACATGTTCTAACATGAGGTGCCAGCTTAAAAGCTACGCGCTCAATCTCTTCCCTATCATAGGATGCTGAGCCCTAGAGTGTTTCACAGATCTATTTGTGGGATCTTGGTAGGAGGAGGTGTAGAAGTGATGTCTATAACTTATATATAATAGCTATATGTAAACAATATCGAGGTGTGGCTAAAATAACAGATATGATCGAGGCTATAGAGGTTAGGAGGATAGATAGATTTAGCGAGCTCTTTATAGAGAATATATCGAGGGAGCTGTGCTCTAAGAAATTCCTAGTAATAATGATAAGGGTTATGGAGCAAGAGCAACTAGATAAGGTGGTTAAATCTCTCATGAGGAAGGGTATATCTATTTTTGCAGCCGATAATATAGATAATATCGTTAGGCTATACATTACAAAAAGATCTAAAGCGGAGTGTCGATAGAGATATCTCTCTACTCATATAAAAATTATAGTTGCTGTGAAAGGGATATGTTGTGTCTAGGAAATTATTGTGGTATTGCATATCAAAATTATGTATCTCTTTTAGAGCGGATAGAGGGTCAGGTTTTAAGATTGCTAGCATTAGTATCTTATGAGGCATGATATATGGGATCAAGAGTATACCTAGGATTCCCTGTGGCTTTTCTCCTAGTTCTAAGCCTCTTAGAAGCCATAGGACTATCATATGCTGGTGAGGAACCCTCAGCTGCTTTTGAAAAACTATCACTGTCAGAAGCTGTTAGAAAGCTTGTCTCAGGAGGTGTTTTGATGAGGGAGGAAATTGGGGTAGCTAAGCTTAGACTGAATAGCGAGGAATCTGCTAGAGGGATTAGCGCGAGCTTTCCCCCCTTACAGTCTACACTACCGAATCTCCAGTCTCCAAGATTGTCTATGCTTGAGCAGAGCATCTTTGGCTCTAATATAAGGGTTACAAGGGATTCTCCCCACTACTACCCCTTCGAGAACGAGCCCTCGATTGTTGTAAACCCTGCTAACCCCTCTAACATAGTTGTTGCTTCACATGACTATAGCGATCCTAACTATATTGTTGGGATATCTGTATATAGATCATTCGATGGGGGCAAGACGTGGCTGGGCCCTGCTAGGATGGTGCCGACATATGGAGATTCTCTGAGCGATCCTTCCCTAGCTGCTGGCAGAGATGGCACGATATATCTGGCATATCTCTCGGTAGGCGCCTTTTCAGAAATAACTCTTGCCATATCTAGAGATGGGGGTGCTACGTGGGATACTGTGAGGGTTCTCAACTATAGCACATCGGCTTTCTATGACAAGCCTTGGATCGCTGTGGGGCCTGATCCCTCGAACCCTATGAGGGATAACATATATATAACATATACAGAGTTTAAAGGGTATTTCGAGGTGAATCTAAGTATAAAGATCATGGTCTCTAGGGATGGTGGGAGAACCTTCGAAGGACCCTACAACGTTAGCTGGGAGGGTAGATATCCAGATGTTCTTGTTCAGTGGTCATACCCAGTTGTAGATCTCAAGGGGATTCTCTATGTAAGCTTCTTCGGAGCCAAGGTTGAAAGGGGTGTATATGGTGAAAGGGTTATACAGGGGATATGGGTTGCTAGATCTGTTGATGGGGGTAGAACATTTTCGGAACCTGTTCTAGCTGCTGAGACACATTGGTGGTTCCCATACTATTCAGGCCCCTATGGCTTTAGATGGATAGTCCCCACACCAGCAACGGCTGTGGGGTCTGATGGGACTATATATATAGCTTATGAGGATGATCCAGATGGTCCTGAGGGCCCGGATATGGGTGATATATTCCTAGTGATCTCCAGGGATGGTGGGATGACTTGGAGCAAGCCCAAGAGAATCAATGATGATGAGGGCTACGCAACACAGTTCTTCCCAATGATAGCTATTAGAAAGAGCGATGGCTCTATACATATAGCCTGGGGAGATAAGAGGTTAGATCCAAGTGGTGTGGGATATGATATATACTACACATATTCTAGGGATGATGGGGAGACATTTGCTAAGAATATAAGGGTTACCGATATAACGGTTAACCCGATGTATGGCATACCATTCTTCATAGGAGACTATTTCGGAATGGCTGTATCTGATGACAATGTATATATAGTGTGGACTGATAGTAGGAGAGGCTCTCTAGCATTTGTCCCCGGTGCATATAGGGATGCAGCGCTTAACCAGGATATATACATAGCATTTATAGGGCAGAGGGATAGGCCTTCTATATCTATAACACCAGAGGATATAGAGAGTGGGCATTCAAATATAATAGCTATAGAGGGAAGGGGGTTCCCGAGAGAGGCTAGGCTGGGGATATCTATAGGATCTATGATAGTTAATAAGGAGGTTTGGAGCGATTCAAGCGGATCTTTTAAGATATATCTCAACATAGACTCATTACCACCTGGAAACATATCGATCCAGATCTTCGATCCCACAAATGGCTATATCATAGCATCCAAGGGCATCTCGATAACTCCAAATAGCCTCCTCACAGCCATATCAAGCCAGATAGCCGGGGGATTCACCAACATATCAGCTATGCTGAGTTCTATAGGGGCGCGGCTCATAGCTGTTGAGAATGGGCTAGCACTTGTGAACACATCTCTCGGCATCCTAAGACTTGATCTTAAGAGTATAAATGGATCTATAGCTAAGCTAGACGGCGATATAGCAATGCTATCTACGGATCTAGGTGTTCTTAAGGTTAGGGTAGATGATCTCGGTGCTAGGGTTGTCAACATATCAGGAGATCTAGCGGTTGTGAGAACATCAGTAGGAGATATCGTTGGGAGGGTCTCAGCTATACAGGGGAACTTCGCAACAGTTATAACAGATCTAGGTGTTATAAGGGCTAGGGTGGATGATAACATTGCTAGGAGTATGAATATTGAGGCGAGGATCTCAACCCTCGAGGGGATCTATATACCTCTGCTCCTCATCCTCCAAGCAGTAACAATAGCTCTTCTAGCCCTTATAATATTTAGAAGAAGGGCTGGTGCAAAGCCCGAAACATAGCCGGTGAGCTATATGGTGCACTACTACCCGCTATCTAAGAAAGAGCTTAAGGATCTCCTAAAAACATCTAGAGAGGTTTTCAAATGCTCTGTAGAAAGGTTCTCAGAGGGCTATATAGTCTTTATCGAGGATACCGGTGCAACTGTATATATAGCTGATAAGATCCCCGTCATGGTTCAGCTAAAGACCAGGGAGAAGCTGCCAGCAATACATCTACTCAATAGAGGTATATGCGAGATCCCATATGTCACAGTGGATCAGGGGGCTGTACCTAGGATCCTAAATGGAGCCGATGTAATGGCCCCAGGTATTATAGAGCTATCACAATTCCCCCAAGGGGCTTTGGTAGGTGTTAGAGAGCCCCAGAGAAAGGCCTTCATAGCAGTTGGCAAAGCCCTGATGAGCTCTGAGGAGATATCTAGTGTTAAAAGGGGGAGGGCTATAAAGAGTCTCCACCATGTTGGAGACAAGATATGGGAGGGTATTATAGAGACGCTGATAAAGATGCAATGATGAAGAATAAAAGCCTAGGATCAAAAATAAGTTGAACTTAAAAATCTCAGCCCAAATAGGGTTGTAGCAATATTATTTATGAGGGATGTTTATGGGTCTAAGCGATGAGTATGTGGATGTGCATGAGGGTGGGGAGCTCTCATGGATGCAGAGGATATCAGATATTGTTAAGATATATGGCCATAGGATAGAGGCTCATGGAGATGCTGCGAGGATTGTTATTGGCGACACATCCATAGATATAGGGCCTTTCGAGGGGAAGATCTGTTTCCAAGCCCATCTCGAGCTCCCAGTTAGTCATAGCTCGGGAGCACAGCTTGAAGATCTTGTTGCAAGGGTTGAGAAGGTTTATAGAGCTGTCTATAGCATTGATGGGCCTTTTACATATGTGCTAGATGACTCCCTAGGGGACTTCGGTGTTGTCCATATAATGAAATGCTATGATAGGCCTGAGAGCCTTATAAGGGATTTGGAGGCTATGCTTAAAAACCTCTCATAGGATCTACTGAACCACCATATATGCTATCATAGCATAGTGGCCGAAGCCGCAGAGCTCCGCACATACTATGATGTATTGTCCTGGCTTATCCACCTTCACCCATAAAGTGTTTATATAGCCTGGTATTGCATCCATTTTAAGACCTAGCTCTGGGACGAAGAAGCTGTGTGCAACATCCCTACTAGTTATGTCAAGCCTATAGAGCTTCCCCTTCTCAAGGTAGAGTGTCCCTACAGAGGTGGTTCCATTTGGATATATGAATCTCCAGCCGAACTGGAAAGCCTCAACCCTTATCACCGTATATGGCTCTCTAACCTCTGTGCTGGGGGCCCAGAGAACCTCGAGCCCCTGTATCGAGATCACGGCTAGGTATGCTAGGATTACTGATGTAGCTACTATAGTTACTATCTCGAAGATCCTTAGGATCCTCTCCCTACTATGCTCCATAGCCCTAGAGCTCAGCCTCCTCACCCCTAGCCCTGAACTTGATTACGAAGAATATAAGTGTTCCTGCGAACACGCTGAAGACGCTCATAGCTAGTATGTATGTTATCTGGTAGGCTGCATTTATTATCCTAGTTTGAGGGGATATATCAGGGCTTCTCAAAATACCCCAAGAGCCGACATACATGCTGATAAGGAATACAGCTACAATGCATAGGATCCATATAGCATAGTCAGCCCCGCTGAGAACCCTCTGCCCCTGCTTCTTCTCCATATATAGCCCCTATATATACTCATCGCTGGACTATTAAATTTAGCACTCAATAACATGATCCCTGGATGAAAATGCTTTAAACCGGAAGCCAATATCTCTAATTCAAGCTTAAGAATAGATCCTGTAGAGAGCTTCCATGAGATTTGGTTCAACATATACAGCTCTATACAACAGTATATAAGGGTATTTAAGGAGGCACACATTAGTAATGTCAGAAGTGGGTGTCCATATGGCTCATGGCCATCCCATAGCTGGGGGAGAGGTTTTGGAGCATGAGAAGCCTTTCTATAAAAGTCTAAGGGGTATTCTAACAACCACCCACCATACTAATATAGGTATTATGTATATTTCTGTGGCTCTGATAAACCTCTTGCTAGCCGGTATTTCTGCCTTCTTGATAAGGCTACAGCTCGCCGGTATAGATGTGACTGATCCCAATAGATATCTTGCTATTGTAACACTCCACGGGACTATGATGATCTTCTTTGTTGTTATGCCCTTCTTCGCAGGTATAGGTAACTATATACTGCCTAGAATGGTTGGTGCGCCAGATCTCTATTGGCCCAAGATAAATGCCCTTGGCTTCTGGATGTTCTCCTCCAGCTCTGTTCTAATGTGGCTAACCCTCTTGGACGCCCAGAACCTCCAGATAGGCTGGACAGGCTATGCGCCTCTCTCTGTTAGGCTTCCAGGCTATGCTGTGGATCTATGGGCTCTAAGCCTGTTCCTAGCCGGTATATCCTCTATACTCGGTGCTGTTAACTTCTTCCTAACCGTTATGAGGCTTAGAAACCCGAGCCTGAAGATCTCGAGGCTACCTCTATTTGTATGGGCTTTCCTAGGGGCGCAGCTGATAATACTATACGCCCTACCACCGTTTGGAATGGTTCTAGCGATGATCTTTCTCGAGAGGAATCTAGGGATGCCGTTCTTCGATCCGAGATATGGTGGGGATGCTATTCTATACCAGCATATATTCTGGTTCATGGGCCATCCAGAGGTATATGTGCTTGTCCTCCCAGCTATGGGGATAGTCTCTGAGATACTGCCTAGAATGGCTAGAAGATCTATATATGGCTATAAAGCCATAGCTGTCTCCTCGATAATGATAACGCTTATGAGCTTCTTCGTATGGGCCCACCACATGTTCACAGTAGGCCTGGGGATAACTACCGCTGTTCCATTCATGATCGCAACGATGGCCATAGCTATACCCTCTGGTATAAAGGTGTTCAACTGGACAGTAAGTCTCTATAATTCCAGAATATGGCTTAGAACACCAATGCTCTATGTCCTAGGATTCCTGGCGTTCTTCATAATAGGTGGTATAACAGGTGTCTTCTTCCCAGTAGTGCCGGTAGACATAAGCTTCCAAGACACATACTTCGTTCTAGGGCACTTCCACTATGTTGTTAACGCCATATTCATGGCTATAGCTGCTGCGCTCTTCTACTACTTCCCATATATGACTGGGAAGATGTATAGCGAGACACTTGGAAGGCTGAGCGCGATCCTATACACGATAGGGGGTGCGATAACATATACATCAATGCTTAGCCTAGGCTATCTAGGGATGCCGAGGAGGTATTACCAGCCACCGCCTTTGCCGGGGATGGAGGAGTTCCA
>JAWAXC010000050.1 GCA_038897115.1 Sulfolobales archaeon
GAGGATATAGTTAACACGCTTCTAACAATGAGAAGCGATGACACACTTGTGATCCAGAGTGGCAAGCCTGTTGCTGTCTTCACAACACATAGGCTCGCCCCGAGAATCGTTATGGCCAATGCCCTTCTAGTCCCCAAATGGGCTGACTGGGATTACTTCCTAGAGCTCGAGAGGAGGGGCCTCACGATGTATGGCCAGATGACCGCTGGGTGCTGGGCATATATAGGGACGCAAGGGATTCTCCAGGGTACTTATGAGACATTTGCATATGTTGCTGAGAAACACTTCGGAGGATCTCTCCAGGGGAGGATAGTCCTCACAGCAGGGCTTGGGGAGATGGGTGGTGCGCAACCACTAGCTGTTAAGATGAACGGCGGTGTTGCAATTGTTGTTGAGGTTGATAAGAGGATGATTGAGAGGAGGATGAGATTTGGATACCTCGATACATGGACTGATAGCATTGATAAGGCTATAGATATGGCGGAGAGATATGCTGAGAGGGGTGAGGGATATTCTATAGGGCTTCTAGGCAACGCTGCAGATATATACCCCGAGATGCTTAGGAGAGGAGTTAGGATCTCAGTTGTAACGGATCAGACGCCCGCCCATGACCCTCTCAGCTATATCCCGTCAGGGTTGGCACTTGAAGAGGCTCAGGAGCTTAGATCCAGGGATCCCGAGAGGTATAGGAGGATGAGCCTGGAGAGTATGAGGAAGCAGGTGGAGGCTATGGTGGGCTTTATGAGGAGGGGGGCTGTTGTCTTTGAATATGGTAATAATATAAGGAGGATGGCTTATGAGGCAGGCTATAAAGAGGCATTCTCATTCCCAGGCTTTGTACAGGCATATATAAGACCTATGTTCGAGGAAGGGAGAGGACCATTTAGATGGGCATCCCTCACAGGAGATCCTAAAGATATAGAGATCCTCGATGATGAGGTTATAGAGATGTTTAAACATAATAGAAGACTTGTGAGGTGGGTTGAGAATGCGAGGAGATATGTGAAGTTCCAGGGACTCCCATCTAGGGTTGTCTGGCTAGGATATGGAGAGAGATCCGCTTTTGGTCTGAGGATAAATGAACTGGTTAGAAGAGGTGTGATAGGCCCTATATGGATTGGCAGAGATCATCTAGATACAGGGTCTGTGGCATCTCCATATAGAGAGACGGAGGGCATGCTAGACGGATCAGACGCTATAGCTGATTGGCCCATACTAAATGCCCTTCTAAACACAGCTGCTGGTGCAACATGGGTTTGTGTACACCATGGCGGTGGAGTTGGGATAGGCTATAGCATCCATGCAGGTTTAGGGCTGGTTCTCGATGGCTCGAGGGAAAGCGATCTAAGGGCTGAGAGGGTATTAACAGTAGATCCTGGGATAGGGGTTGTGAGACATGCTGACGCTGGCTATGAGACTTCTAAGAGAATTATAAGGGAGAAGGGTATATGGGCTCCATCCCTTAAATAGATCCTCAGGTTTTTTGTATCGAGATAACTATAAAATCCCCCATTGCAGGGGGCTCCTCATCGGTGGAGGCCTCGACATAGCTATACCCTCTAGCAATCTTTACAAATCTCGATGCAATCTCGAATGCTCTTGGCGATGGGGTTGAGTATCTGAGCACCCTTGTATATATTCGATCCCCTATCGGGATATAGATCCTCTCGCTCTTCAGAAGGGGGTGGATATAGATTTTCAAGCCACCAGCTATAGAGAGCGTCTCTAGGACTCTCTTCTCAGCATCGCTTAGAAGCCCTGCTATATATACACTGCTATATCTCCTCCCAACAGCGTTCTCAGCATTTAGATTGATCGCATCAACACCTCTGAACACCCTCTCGATCGTATAGCCTCTAACACCGCTCAGCTGGAGAGTATAGAGGGCTAGATGGGGTAAAAAGCCTCCCCCCATTACCAGAGGGCTAGCCCCGGCCCTGCTAGCATATTTCAGGGCTAGGGATGCTTCGAATGATATAAGCCCTCGAGAGCCTATAAAGCCTGGGGCTGTGACCTCTATAGCCTCTGAGGGATCTCCCTCTGAGAAGCCACATATCATCTCCCCATATATATGGGGTAGGTAGAAGATCGTCTTCCCAACAAGCTCAACACCAACCCTAGTGGGAGCCTCTATAACCCTGCCAATCGCTATGATAGATCCTCTCTTCAAAGCCTCACAGGGGTTGCCAGTGCCTAGGGAGATGAGTCCGAGTACCATGTTCCTAACAAGGATCATACCCCTTCTTATATCAACAACATCCCCATCGATATAGATCATCCTCTGCTGATCACAGACCATGCAGAGCAATAGATATACCGCCTATAAATATTTATGATCACATACATATAATTCACAATGATTATGCCTCTCAACACCCTCTACCCCCAACTTTATGGAGTAACCCATACTCTGATCTGATCCCTCTCTATCCTAGAGGCAATGCATTCAGATATAGATGCTCTCGAATTTCTATGATTGGGGAGCTTGATATCCAAGATCGTAGAAGTGGTAGGTGGCTGTGTTTTAATATCTGCCTGGGGTTTAATATAATGGTCTGGAGCATCACTTGGAAGAGGGTAGAAGACCTACATTCTATGTTAGAAAGTGGCTTGATGAAGAGGAGTTTAGGGAGTTATTGGAGGTTGCAGACTACCTAGGCAGAACCCCGTCCAGCGGTTCTCTCTTCGCCCTAAACCCATCGAAGATCGCTGAGAAGGGGTATGATGAGGAGTATGTTGGTGAGCTTATTAGAAGGGTTAGCCCTGGGGTGTCTGAGAAGGAGCTTGAGGATATAAAGAGGTTTATAAGGGATGTGCTTTCCAAGCAGTCTGTTAGGGTTGTTTTGAGGGGTCAGGGGTCGAGTCTTGTTATAGAGCCTAGGGGCTATCTAGGGGATGTTATAGAGGGTATAAGGCCTCTTCTGAGATATGATAGGTCTAGGAAGATATTCACATCATATCCAGCTTATTACCAGAGGATCAAGGAGTACTTGATATCCAAAGGAGTCTATGTTGAGGATCAGACGGGGTTTGCTGTAGATAAATATCTACCTATAAAGCCAACCCTATCTATAAAGCTCAGGGACTATCAAGAGGAGGCGGTGTCTACATGGGTATCGAATAGCTATAGAGGCATAGTATCGCTCCCCACAGGCTCTGGAAAAACCGTTGTTGGTATCGCGGCTGTTGTTAGAAAGCCTGTATGGACCCTTGTGGTAGCATTTACTAGGGAGCAGATGAGGCAGTGGAGAGATCATTTTATAAAGGGTTGCTCGATATCCCCTGGGATTATAGGGCTTTTCTACTCTGATGAGAAGAGGATAGCCCCAATAACAATATCTACATATCAAACTGCATTTAGACATATTGAGAAGCTATCCCAGTACTTCCAGCTCTTGATAGTGGATGAGGTTCACCACCTGCCAGCTGATAAGTTCAGGGCAATAGCTCTGGGTATGTTCTCGCCATATAGGCTTGGGCTCTCAGCAACTGTTACGAGGGAGGATGGGAGGCATGAGGAGCTCTTCCCACTCATGGGCGGTGTTATATATCATAAATCCCCTCAGGAGCTTGTTGAGGCGGGCTATCTATCTCCCTATAGGATAGAAACCATAAAAGTAGATCTAACTCCTGATGAGAGGAAGAAGTTTGAGGAGCTGAGGAAGAAGTATAGAGAGCTTTCAAGGGGTATGGAGTTTGAGGAGCTTGTTAGAGCTGCGAAAAACGGTGATGAGCTAGCTGCCGAGGCCCTGAAGGTTAGGAGCGAGCTTAGACAGCTGATCCATAATGCGAGGAGGAAGATTGAGAAGGTGAAGGAGATAGTGTTGAGGGAGCTCCAGAAGGGCTCTAAGATCCTTGTTTTCACCCAGTATATAGATCAGGCTGAGGAGCTTGGAAAGGTGTTAGGAGCACCCGTGGTAACGGGGGAGACTGATAAGAAGGTGAGGGATAGGAACTTCCAGCTCTTCAGAGAAGGCTTGGAGAGGGTTTTGGTGCTAACGACTGTGGGTGATGAGGGGATAGATATTCCAGATGCGAATGTCGGGATCATAGTTGCTGGCACAGGCTCGAAGAGACAGTTTATACAGAGGCTTGGGAGGCTTCTAAGGCCTAAGGAGGGTAAGCAGGCAGTGCTATACGAGATCGTTGCTAGAGGGACCCCCGAGGAGCTCGAGTCTAGGAGGAGGAAGGAGGGGTTGGAGGAGCTGCTCTAACATGCTAAGCCATCTGATAAATACTCTTGGTGTGGGATGATGCGTAGATAATATATATGCCTTTAATTACTATGCATATCTGTGAGGGCTCATCTATAAAATGTTTTGAGCACTATTCCCTGGAGATCTAGAATGTGGTGCAAGCTTAATCATTATTAACCTTTAACCGCTTATACAATAAGAGAAGTAGTGGAGAAGTGGTAGCATGAGTGGTGTTGAGACCCCCTCCGGACCTGGTTCCCCAGGTCCTGGGGGTAGCTCTGGTGAGGGGCAGGGCCAGGGGCCTGGTGTTAGGAGGAGGAAGGAGGTATATCTAAGGGTTGCTGAGCTTAAGGTGAAGGATAATAGTAAGATCAAGGTTAAGATCGATATAAGTGTGATGAAAGAGCTCGGGATCAACCCTGGGGATGTGGTTGAGATAGAGGGTAGGAAGAAAACAGCTGCAATAGCATGGCCTAGCTATGGTGAGGATGAGCCTGATGTGATTAGGATGGATGCTATTGTGAGGAAGAACGCCGGGATCTCAATAGGGGATAAGGTTATAGTTAGAAAAGCCTCTCCCAAGAATGCCCAGATGGTCAGGATAGGCCCTGCCCAGAGTAATGTTACTTTCACAAGCATTGAGCCGAGCTTTGTGAGCTATGTTAAGAAGAGGCTTGAGGAGATGCCATTAGTGGAGGGGGATATAGTGTATGTGCCCCTCCTAGGCCAGCCCATGCCATTTGTGGTTGTCCAGACAAGACCCTCAGGTGTTGTGATTGTTACAAAGGATACACAGCTATATATACTGGATAAGCCTGTAAGCAATATAAAGGTTTCGAGGGTAACGTATGACGATATAGGGGGTCTAGGACATATAATTGAGAAGGTTAGGGAGCTCATAGAGCTTCCACTAAAGCACCCAGAGATCTTTAGGAGGCTTGGTATAGAGCCTCCTAAGGGTATACTTCTCTACGGCCCACCAGGTGTTGGTAAAACATTATTAGCAAAGGCTATAGCTAATGAGGCTAACGCCCACTTCATAGCTATCAATGGTCCTGAGATTATGAGTAAGTTCTATGGTGAGAGTGAGCAGAGGCTTAGAGAGATCTTTGAGGAGGCTCAGAAGAACGCTCCCGCAATAATATTTATAGATGAGATAGACGCTATAGCGCCAAAGAGAGATGAGGTTATGGGTGAGGTTGAGAGGAGGGTTGTTGCACAGCTCCTAACACTTATGGATGGGCTGAAGGGGAGAGGTGATGTGATAGTTATAGGCGCTACTAACAGGCCACACGCTATAGATCCGGCTCTTAGGAGGCCTGGGAGGTTTGATAGGGAGATAGAGATACCTCTTCCAGATAAGCAGGGGAGGCTAGAGATACTTATGATCCATACTAGGAACATGCCTCTAGCAGAGGATGTGGATCTCAAGAAGATAGCTGAGATAACCCATGGCTATACAGGTGCTGATCTAGCAGCTCTGGTTAAGGAGGCAGCTCTACGGGCTCTAAGAAGATATCTCCCCAAGATCGATTGGCAGAGCGATACCATAGACCCAGAGATCCTGGAGTCTATGTATGTAACACAGCAGGACTTCCTAGAGGCTTTTAAAGAGATAATACCAAGCGGCTTCAGAGAAGTCTATGTCGAGATCCCGGAGGTTAGGTGGAGCGATATAGGGGGTCTTGAGGAGGTTAAGCAGGAGCTTAGAGAAGCCGTTGAGTGGCCCCTTAAATACCCTGATGCCTTTAGGAGGCTTGGTATAGAGCCTCCTAAGGGTATACTTCTCTACGGCCCACCAGGTGTTGGTAAAACACTATTAGCAAAGGCTGTTGCTACCGAGAGCGGTGCTAACTTCATATCTGTAAGGGGTCCTGAGATCCTGAGTAAATGGGTTGGTGAGAGTGAGAGGGCTATTAGGGAGATATTTAGGAAGGCAAGGATATACGCGCCAACGGTAATACTATTCGACGAGATAGACTCGATAGTACCCCATAGAGGCTCTGTTGATGAGGGTACCCATGTTACTGAGAGGATAGTTAGCCAGCTATTAACAGAGATAGATGGGATTGAGAAGCTCAATAACGTAGTGGTTATAGGTGCTACCAACAGACCGGATCTTATAGATCCCGCTCTTCTAAGGCCTGGGAGGCTTGATAAGGTGATCTATGTTCCTCCACCTGATATGAAGGCTAGGCTAGAGATTCTGAAGGTACATACTAGGAAAATGCCTCTAGCAGAGGATGTGGATCTAGAGTATATAGCGAGGGCTACAGAGGGCTATGTGGGAGCGGATCTCGCAGCCCTTGTTAGAGAGGCAGCATTATTCGCGCTCAGAGAGGATCTATCTGCTTCGAGGGTCCATATGAGGCACTTCCTACAGGCGCTGGCTAAGGTGAGACCCTCGCTATCGGAGGAGATGATCCGGTTCTACGAGAGCTGGAGGGATAGGTTCAAGCAGAGGCTACCAAAGCAGGTTATGACCCCGCCCATATATGCCTAGCATAACAACATCTTTTATCTTATTAAAACCCCGGGGTGGTTCTGTGGGATCGTATTCCAGGCATATGGCAGCTAGAAAGGCTATTGAGATCTTAATGGAGAGAGGGGGGGCTATGAAGGATAGAGAGCTATATGAGCATCTGAGAAAGACGTTCGATATATCGTATAAGGATTTTCTATCTCTCCTCTTATACCTAGAGATCAACGGCTATGTAACGGTGGAAACTATAAGCGAGGATGTGAGAGCTGTGAATCTATATTATAAGAGACTCGCTGATGTGCTTAGTAAGAACCTTAGCTAACCACCCTTACTAGTAGATCTGTAGGAGCTATAGATAATCAATTAATATCCCCCATACTATTCATCCTAGGTGAGATCCCTGGTAACCAGGCCAGAGGAGTTCTTCGGCTTCAAGATTGGGGAGGATAGGAAGCTAGCTAGATGGGATAGGATTGTTGAGTACTTCTTCAAAGTCGCCTCCGAGAGTGATAGGGTTAAGGTTGTTGAGCTGGGCAAAACACCTGGGGGCAATAGCTTTATCGTGGCATATATATCCTCGCCAGAGAATCTCAGGAACCTAGAGAGGATCAGGGAGATCTCATGTCTACTAGCAAACCCCGAGAAACCCCTTGATAAGGGGGAGCTTGAGAGGCTTGTTAGCGAGGGTAAAGCTGTTGTTGTGATCACCAATAGTATACATGCAACCGAGGTTGGAGGGACTCAGATGAGTATAGAGCTTCTCTATACCCTCGCATCCTCGAACGACCCGGAGATCATGAGGATCTTGGATAACGTGGTAACCATATTATTCCCATCCTTCAACCCAGATGGGCAGGTGATGGTTGTTGACTACTATAACAAGTACCTCGGCACAGAGTATGAGGGGACACCTCTACCCTGGCTATATCACAGCTACTGTGGGCATGATAATAATAGGGATGCATATATGTTAAACCTGGTTGAGAGCAGGTATTTCGCTAAGATAGCTTATCATGATTGGTGCCCACAGGTATATATAGATCATCATCAGATGGGGAGCTATGGAGCAAGGTTCTTCATATCCCCTGAGATGGATCCCATATACCCCGATGTAGATCCTATAACCTGGAGGGAGGCGCAGTTCCTAGGGACATATGCGGCAACCAGGCTTGAGATGGAGGGTATTAGAGGTGTTGAGACAGGGGCTCCATTCACGCCTGATTTTGTCTCTGCATTCCAGACTATAGCCTATTTCATGAACATAGTTGGTATTCTAACAGAATCAGCATCTGTTAAGATCGCATCTCCAATATATATCCACCCACACCAGCTGAGGGGATATGGGAGGGGTAGGCTAGCTGATAGGCCTTATATGAACTATCCAAATCCATGGCCAGGTGGTTGGTGGAGGCTAAGCGATATTATTAGGCAGCAGCTGATCTCAACGATAGCGATACTAAGCGCTGTTGCCTCTAACAAGGAGATGTTTCTCAGAAACTCCTATCTAAAGGCTCTGAGGAATATTGAGAGGGGCTCTAGAGAGCCTCCCTATGCCTTTATAATTCCCCCAGATGGTCATGATCCCCTTACAACGCTTAAGCTAATAGATCTGCTTCTAAAGCTTGGGATAAAGGTGTACAGAGCTAGGGAGCCTTTGAAGATCGGATCTACGATCTATCCTGAGGGGAGCTTCGTAGTCCCATTATCACAGCCTAGAAGACCCCTCGCCAAGAGGCTTCTAGAGAGATATCTATACCCAGATATAGATGTTACGAGGGATAAGGAGGGGAAGCCTATAAGGCCCTACGACATAGCCACAGATACTGTTGCAGATTTCATGGGTGTTGATGTATATGAGGTTAACACACCATTTAAAGCGGATCTAGAGGCCATATCATCCCCACCAATCCCTAGTGTTTATATCGAGAGGTCTAGGGGGTATCTGATAGATCCGAGGCTAAACGATTCATATAGGCTTGTGAATAAGCTCCTCACAAGCGGTGTGAGGGTATGGAGATTCAGAGTTGAAATAGATCTCAGGGGTGTTAGCCTCCCACCCGGTGCATTCTATGTTGAGGATAGCGATAGGGCGTTCGATATTCTAAAGCAGGTATCCGCCGAGCTAGGTGTTCAGCCTATAGGTGTTTCAGAAGATCTGCTATCGATCTATGGAGATCACTATGAGGTCAGACACCTCAGAATAGGGATCTATCAGAGGTATTACGGGGGCAACATGGAGGAGGGCTGGACTAGATATATCTTCGACACCTATGGCTTCCCATATAGGGTTATAAGGGATGCAGAGATAAGGAGTGGGAAGCTGGGGGAGCTGGTAGACATCATAGTATTCCCAGACGATGCCCTACCAATGATGACTGGTGAGAATATTGAGGAGGAGATGAGTAAGAGGCTTAAAAGGCCATTCAAGCTCCCACCATATCCGCCGGAGTATAGAAGTGGATTTGGTAAGGAGGGGATACAGAGGCTTAGAGAGTTTGCAGAGAGCGGAGGCTCGATCCTCATGATGGGAGGTGCTTCGGAGCTAGCCTATAAAGGTCTTGGACTTGCTATAAGGGATCTCACGGAGGAGATCACAGATACCAGGCAGTTCTTCTGCCCAGGATCTATGCTTAAAGCCTTGGTAGATAATACACACCCCCTTGGATATGGCATGCCAAGGGTTGCATATATAATGCTGGTGGATAGACCTGTTCTAGAGATAATCCCAACCCATAATAACGAGGACTATGTCGCTGTGGTCACATATCCGGAGAGGGATATTCTTAGGAGTGGCTGGCTAATAGGTGAGAATATATTGAGCAGGAAGCCAGCCCTTATAGAGGCTAGGCTTGGTAGGGGGAGGGCTATTATATATGGATTCAGACCGATCTTCAGAGCCCAGACACATGGAACCTTCAAGCTATTCTTCAACGCCCTCTATACGAGATAGCTATACACCCCTCCTACCCCTTGGACGGATTATCTCATCCTCAGCCCTTCTCCTCAGCTCCTCCTTCATCTCCCTGGGCATCTCTATCACAGCTGTGCTCCCGCTCTCCTTGATCGGTAGTTTTGCACCCTCAGCCATCCCCTTGAGGATCTCTGCTATGAGGGCCCTTCTATCGAGGCCATTCTCAACCCCAACCGGTGTTAACACTGTTATCTTGTCATCCTGGACTATAGCTATCTTATGCATCTGCCCTAGATACTCTATGACTGAGTATACATCGCCCCCGATCTCCTTTATCATCTCCCCCAGCCTCTTCCCATATGACCTAGCATCTGTCCCTGGGTTAGATGTTATCTCGAGGGGTATGTAGCCGAAGTTGAACATCTCTAGCATAACCTCGATCCTCCTCTCCTTCAAGGCTCTCGGGGCGTAGTAGCCCATCTTCTCTAGCTCAAGAGCCTCTTGGATCAGCTTTCTAAGGTATGGAGAGATCCCCATACCCCTCTTCCTAGCTATCTCCTTCAGCTTCTCCATTATATCCCTATCTATCCCAACTGTTCTCCTGCTAACCAATTGTGATCACCATCGATACTATTCCGTTGGAGTTTGTGGAGGCCTCGATCGAGCCTCCCATAGAGCTAACTATATTTCTAGCTATTGTCTCTAGTATGAGGGCCATTCTCTCCGATGTAGATGAATCTTGTATCATATGTATCGGCGGTGATATGACAAGCTTATATCTACCGGGCTTCCCATCTATAGCGCCAACGTGGATCTCTATATTCGGCATCCATATCTGGAGGGCTGTTTGTATATCATCTATACTCGATCCCCTCTTAGCCTTTGCCACAACACCATACCACGAGGCTGCTTTGCCCAGCTCCTCTAGGATCTCTCTGAAGTCCTCCTCAGAGATCTTAGATAGTATCTTCTTAACAATACCCTGTGGGAGCATGACGCAACCGATCCTCCTGAGATCCTCTAGCGAGTCTAGGAGGTGGATCACTTCTAGGAGGTTTGGTTTATACCTCATATATCCAACTATAGTCTCTAGGATCTTCTCTATTAGGTCTCTAAGTGGTATACCACTCCTCTCAGAGATCCTCATAGCCTCCCTGATTATACCTTCGGAAACTGGTACGAACCTCTTACTACCTGATGACAAGGCTCCCAAGATATTCATCTATACACCTTAAAAACATTTTGTGTACAAATATACACATAGATCTACCTGTGTATCTATAATACCCATGTTTTGGAATATACCTCCCCACCCATGATCTCATTATAATAGATAGGCTAGGTATTACGGGGGTGAGCCTCTCACAAGGATTTGGCGAAAGTTTTGCCGACCTCTATTTAATATAACTCTGCAAGGAGATCACTATCTGGGGGCGTTCTGGAGAGTGCTAGGAGGATTATAGAGGAGGCATTTGTAAAGCCTACTGTGTTTAAGAAGAAGGAGGCTCTATATCCAGAGTATATACCGCCTAGCCTGCCCCATAGGGAGAGGCAGCTTAGAAGGCTTGCAGAGATCTTTAGAATCCTTGTTTCCAGTCCTGGCGAGGCGAGTGTTAAGGCCGTTGTTGTTGGGGGTGTTGGTACTGGTAAGACTGTTACTACGAGGCTCTTTGGTATGGAGCTTAGATCTATTGCTAGGAGGAGGGGTATAGATCTTAGGTATGTCCATATAAACTGCCATAGGGATAGAAGCCTATACGAGGTTGTATCTGAGATGGCTAGGCAGGCTGATGTCCCTATATCCCATAGGGGTTTCTCACCACATGAGATCTTTAGCTATATGCATCAATATATAGATAGGCAGAGGGCATATCTACTAGTAACCCTTGACGAGTTCGACTACTTCGTAGATGTTGCTGGGAGCGATGCTGTCTACTTCCTAATGAGGATCTATGATGAGCATCCAGAGATGCATAAGAGGATAAGCTATATACTGGTTATGAGGAGTCTTTCAAACCTATCTAAGATAGATTCTGCGACATATAGCTATGTAACTAGATATGTTGTTGAGTTCGAGCCATATAGATCTGGTGAGCTGAGGGATATTCTGAGGCAGAGGAGGGATGAGGCATTCCACCCAGGAACTGTTGGGGATGATGTTATAGGCTATATAGCTGATCTCGAGGGCATAGATAGAGGGGGTTCTGGAAATGCTAGAGCAGCTATAGAGACCCTCCTTCTAGCTGGTGAGGCAGCTGATTCAGAGGGTTCCCAGGTAGTGTCTATAGAGCATGTTAGAAGGGCTAGGGGTCTTGTAGCCCCTGACATTGTCACGATCTCGGATGCTCTTCAATATCTAAGCCTCCACGAGCTCCTAGCCCTGAAAGCCCTTATAAGGGGTCTTAGGAAGGCTCAGACGCCATATATAACCATGGGTGCTATGGAGAGGGAGTATAGAGATGTATGTGGGATCTATGGTGAGCAGCCTAGGAGACATACACAGTTCTACGAATATGTTATAAATATGAGGAGAATGGGCATTATAGAGGCGAGGCCTAGTGGGAAGGGTATGAGGGGTAGAACAACCCTCGTAGGTATTGGAGGAGCACCTCTAGATCCTCTGGAGAAGAGGGTGGACGAGCTTATAAGGGTTAGGATGAATGGTAGGAGGACTTGACATAGAGAGCCTCCTAGGGAGCAGGGCGAGGATAAGGATTCTTAGATACCTGCTAGAGGTTGGAGAGGCAAATATAACCAGGATCTCTAGAGAGGCAAGGGTTCACCAGGCTGTTGCGAGGAAATACCTAGAAGATCTAGCTAGGATGGGGCTTGTGGAAGAGGTTAGACTGGGGAGGATGAGGATCTACAGGGTTGTGTGGAGCGATACAAGGATAAGAATATTGAAGAGCCTAATAACCCAGGGGTGAGAAGATGGCTATGATAGATATAACACATAAGCAGGACACATATAGAGAGGCAGAGGCGATAGGGAGGATCAGGCTTAGAAGAGAAACAATAGAGAGGATAAAAAGAGGAGAGATAAGAAAGGGAGACGTAATAACAACAGCAAAGATAGCAGGAATACTAGCAGCGAAGAAAACACCAGAGCTAATACCACTAACACACCCAATACCAATAACAAACACAGAAATCGAGATAGAAATAGGAGAAGAAACAATAGAGGCGAGAGCAAGAGTTAAAACAACATATAAAACAGGGGTAGAGATAGAAGCAATAACAGCAGTAGCAACAACACTAATAACAATATGGGACATGGTAAAAGAATATGAGAAAGACCAACAAGGACAATACCCAGAAACAGCAATAGAGGAAATAAGGGTTATAAAGAAAACAAAAATATAACCCTCACCAACAACAGAACAACCAAATAAAAAACTCTAACAAAACATTTCAAACATTGGGCGGTGAAATCAAATGGAAATACAAGTACTAAGGGTAACAAAAGCAAAGAGAGTTAAGAGTCTCGAGAGAAAATATAAAACATATTTCAGAGACCCCAACAATTGGACTATGGGATAATTTTTTAAATCTATTCAATCTGTTTAGCTTCAATATCTACATTTTCCGGTATATAAATATTTTCCTTAGGTACTCTATTAATTTTGATATATTTTTTGATAATTCTTGCTGCAGCCAGATCGCCATATTTAAGGGCTTGATCTAGCTTGTACCACTTCTTAGCATTTATTGCGTATGTTAGAAATGAGAGTGTTCTTCTCTCGTGGAATCTGGGTGGTTCGTTTCTTTTGAATGTTATTATCACCTTATCTATTGAGAAGCCCTGTGTGCTTAGGAGTTTGTCTATGAAGCTTAGGTCTTGTTCTTTGCAGAACATTTGTATAAAGCATACGTGCTCATCATAGTTGCAAAATGCTAGTGCATATGGTGTTCTGCTTAGCTTATATGCCAGATATTCTACCCCTTTTCCCTTTGCAATTATGACTGCTACTGTATCGAGCACCTCTGGGTTTGGTGGTCTTTTTAGATATATCCCTAGGTAGTATCTGTTCTTTATATGTCTTTTGAAGTGATATTTAACAGTTGATGTCCCTAGCCTTGCTAGTCCTCTGATTCTATATACCCATGTTGGTGTCACCACATATTTATATTCTAGTACTGACATTATGACTACATCTTCAACGTCCAACGGATCTTCTCTTCTTCCCACGAACTCTCTCAGCTCTAATGCTATCTTCTTCTCCACCATATCCTCTATCATATGCCTGGCTTCTGTCATTGTTCTTATTACGCCTTTTCTAAACCATTCGCTGAATCGCATTGGCTTTGTATAGAATGAGTATTCGAATTTATATCCCTCAACCCCTTTCTCCTTGTCTATCGCTGGGTGGGATTCTATCTCAGCTAATATATTCTCTACCTTGCTTTCCGCTGGTACTAGATATGTTAGTATGAATGTTTTCTTGGGTATAGCCTGGATCCCTGCGTATCTTAGCCAGGGGTTATAGGGTAGTGAATCGACTAGCCTTCTAAACTCAGCCTCGTCTTTTGGCATCTCCTTAAGGGTTGCTATTATTGTATATCTATCTAGATTCATTTTATATGGTGAGAAACCCATTGCTAGGAAATCCCTTTCAATGATTCTTCTGACTAGGAGGTCTGTTGCAACATATTCCTTCCCAAGGGCTTTTGCAAGTTTTCTCAGATCGTCGAAGAATGCGTTTTCAATTAGATATTGTGCAGCATATATCATCTCTCTACCAAGCCTCGAGCTAACATTGAGATTTCCTTCTGACATGTCATCACCTAGCCCTATTTATAATATTCTATGAATAAGCTAATAAATCTCTAAGCACTATAAAAGTTGTTTTTACAGGTATTTCTGTTATATATCAGCCTATCCCCAACATCATCCCTCAGATCGCTCGTGCATCATCAGCCACTCAATAATTCTAGCCGTTAGCCCCCATATAACCTTATCCCCTGTATATGGTGTTCTGAAGCATGGCGGTCTCGAGATATCCTTGGGGCACTCGACCCTCTCAATATAGCTGATCCCTACTTTTATAACCCTTGCAACCTCCTCCCCAGGGCTTGGCTCTAGGGTTTCCCTTGATATAAATATATGGGGTATAACCCTTGTAGAGCCCCTTGTGATCCAAATACCTATATCGCCTAGGTGGAAAGCCCTCCTAAGATCTACGTGGATCTCCTCCCAAGCCTCTCTAACAGCGGTCTCATAGCTATCCTCCCCAGGCTTTCTAAAGCCTCCTGGGAATGCTATGTGGCCAGACCAGGGATCCCCTGGTCTCTCGACCCTCTCCACAAGGACTATAGATCTGCTTGGCTCCTCATAGATCACAGCCACGGATGCATCGTATTCCGGGGATCCGCATTCACCGCCTTCGAGGGGGTTTAAAACCCTCTCGAGGATTCTAGCGAGTATAGGGTCCATAGACATCTGCCAAGAGCCTGAATAGATCTATCCTAGCCCTTTTAAAGATCTCTATGGCTTTCTCTGCACCGAGGGGTAGGAAGAGCTTTACATTGATCCCAACGCATTTGCCAAGAACCCTAGTACAGATCATGATACCCCTTAGAACCCCCACCCCAAGGATCTCAGAGATCCTCCTGAGGATCTCCTCCCCAAGCTCGTGGGCTTCGAAGAAGCATTCATCCCCACCCATGGAGCAGAGGATCGGGGGTATATCTGTGGAGATAATCGAGTATCTATCCTCGGGGACTATGGAGGCCCAGTACCCATCCTCAAACTCTATTATAGATGGCTCTCTAGATATAGACTCTGAGCTCTGAGCCACAGTATGGGCACCTATAGTGGGTTCTCCTTGCACATGCCACGCAGAACCTAGATCCTCTTGTCTGGCCGCATTTGGGGCATATATAGATAGTTGTATCCCCTACGTAAAGGGTTGTGGCGCATATGGCGCATCTATATCTCCTCCACCCCTCATGCCCCTTAGCATTGGCACCGATCATCATGAGCGGTATCTAGAACCACCATCTAGTAGAACGTGTCTCGCCTTATAAGCAGATTAATATGCCTATGACCAATAGATGTTGGGGGCCATGACAGCTACGATAGAGATTATGGCTGTAAGCGATGTCCACTCACCGAGATATCTACCCCTTCTAATATCCTCTCTAAAATCCCTTCTCAACTACAGACCAGATCTCATTCTCTTCGGGGGTGATATGATTGATAAGGGGGATGTCGGATCTCTAAAGCCCCTGCTCGACTTCATATACTCGAGATTCCCAGGTGTCGAGATCATATCTGTTTTTGGGAATGAGGAGTATGTTGAGAAGATAAAGATCCTTAGGGAGGTCTATAGCAATGTGAGATGGCTTGACGACGAGGCATGGGAGGGCGAGATAGGGGGTGTCAAGGTCTGTGTATATGGTACAAGAGGGTCTCTTGAGAAGCCCACGAACTGGCAGAGGAGGAATATGCCAAACATAGCGGAGATCTTCGAGAAAAGGGTTGCTATTGCATATGAGAACCTTGCTAGGTTGAGGCAGATCTGCAGCGTCTTGATCCTCCTAATGCACTACGCCCCAACAACCAAGACGCTGAAGGGCGAACCCATCTCAACATATCCCTACCTATGCCACAGAGGATTTGAAAGGGTTATCAGCGAGGTTAAACCAGATCTCGTGATCCATGGCCACGCCCACGCCTCTGTGGTTCACAGCGCGGAAATCAGCGGGGTTCCGATATATAACGTTGCTATACCAGCTGTTAAGAGCGTTACGAGGATAAGGATCTCTGTTGGCGATAGGATCCATGTAACGAGGATCTAGGTTTTCAATGCTATATAGCTAGCAACCTATCTATGAACATCGCTATGAAAACAAGTGCTAGGTAGGGGCTCAGGAATTTAAAGGTTCTATAGGCCTCCTCCCTTGTAACACCGTTGAGATGCCTCCTCATAATCTGTATAAGCCTGAGGGATAGATAGCCACCAAC
>JAWAXC010000051.1 GCA_038897115.1 Sulfolobales archaeon
CGAGATAGTCTTTGGAAGAGGCTTAACAGCCATTGTAGGGCCGAATGGGGCTGGTAAGAGCTCTATCGTAGAGGCTATCCTATTAGCTCTCTTCGATAGAGGGGGGCAGTCGTCCCAGGAGATTATAAGGACTGGGAGGAGTAAGAGGGGTGTTGTTAGGATAGGCTCTCAATGGGCTGCTATCGAGCTCGAGTTCGAAGCTGGTGGGAGGGTTTACAGGGTTAGGAGGGAGTATGATGGTGAGGGTAATAGTAGGAACCACTATCTAGAGGAGATCTCTGGTGGTTCTAGAAAACTCCTCGCCAGGGGGGTTTCAGATGTTACCGAGTATATAGCTTCTAACATATTAGGTGCTAAGGATCCTCTTGTGTTTACATCAACAATATTCTCTAGACAGGATATGCTTGCCCAGTTCCTAGAGATGAGTGCTAGGGATAGGTGGGAGAAGATCTTGAGGATGATGGGGCTCGAGGATCTCGAGAGAGCTAGGGAGCTGGCTAAGGAAGCCGCTGATAAAGCCGATAAGATGCTGGCAGAGATAGCTAGGGATGAGCAGAACCTCAGAGATCTGAGGGATAGGCTTGCCAGGGATAAGGCTGATGCTGCGAGGCTTAGGCAGGAGCTGCAGATCATAGATTCAAAGATATCCGAGGCCGAGGCTAGGAGGAAGGATCTCGAGGAGAGGATAGGGGTTTTGAGAAAAGCCATCGAGAAGATCGAGATGCTTGTTACTCTAGAGCAACTTGAAAGGGAGCTTGGGGGGCTTGAGAATGAGCTGAGAATCTCTAGGAATAGGCTGGATCTCTATAGGGGTCTCGGGCTTGATCGTGATTCTGTTATGAAGCTCTACGACACATATAGGAGATCGATACAGTGTGGGGATAAAAGGGTAGATATAGAGAGGAGGGTTAAGAGCTATTCAGAGGAGATCGATAGGCTTAGAAGGGCTCCCCAGGATCTCAAGGGTCTTGCAAAGAGCCTTGGCATAGAGATCGAGGAGATCTCCCAGGAGGTTCTTGACATGGCTAGAAAGACCTATGAGGATCTATCGAGGAGGCTTGGAGAGGTGAGGGGATCTATAGCGACATATACAAGGCTTTTAGAGCTGAGGCCTGAAGGGGGTAGATGCCCATTCTGTGGGAGGGAGCTTGGGGCTGAGGATGCTAGGCATATTATTGAGAGGCATAGGGTGGAGGTTGATAGGCTTAGGAGGGAGGAGGCGTCTCTTGAGGAGTTGGCTAGACGTGCTGGGAAATTATATAGGGATGTTGAGGAGGCCTTATCGAAGATCAGATCTTATAGATCTAAGGTTGAGGAGCTCTCAAAAGAGCTCGAGGATCTTAGGGCCTGTGTTGAGGAGGGTATGGCTATATGTTCTAGGATCTCCGATATAGCTGGAAAGATATTTCCAGGCGAACCAAGATCCTGTGGGGATATTCTTAAGAAAATGGCTGAGGAGCTCGGATCTCTATTGGAGAGGATTGAAAGGGCTGAGAAGAGGGTTAAAGAGCTCGAGGATCTTAGGATCAGGGAGAGGATTTCATCTCTCAGAAGAGAGCTCGAGGATCTTCTCTCCTCTAGCCCATGGTTAAAAGGGGTTTCAGAGTATAGGGGGGAGCTCGCCAGGGCTGAGGCTGAGGCTAGGGAGATTCAGAGGCATATAGAGGATCTGAAGAGGAGGAGAGGATCTATAGAGGGTGAGCTATCGAGGCTCGAAAAGATAGTTAGGGAGAGGGAGGAGAAGATCTCGGAGCTTGAGAAGAGGATCTCTATGAAGCCTAGCCTCGAGAAATCACTGAAGATCCTTAGGGTATTGGAGAAGAGCTTCTTCGGAAGAGAAGGGCTGTTATCTCAAATCCTAACCCAGATCGTTGCTAGGAGGCTTGAGGAAGAGGTTAACAGGGCTTTAGAGGCCTTCTCAAGACCCTTCAGGGTATCTATTGAGAGTGACTTCAACATAGCGATTAGATCACATGGTGGAGCCCTTCTAGGGCTTAATAGTCTAAGCGGTGGTGAGAGGACAATGCTTGCAATAGCATTTAGAATAGCGCTAGCAAAAACCCTTCTAGGGAGACTCCCAGGGGTTATGATCCTTGACGAGCCAACCCAGAATCTAGATGTGGAGAACAAGGCAAGGCTATTCGAGATGGTGAGAGAGATAGCGGGGATGCTTGAACAGGTTATAGTGGTGACACATGATGAGGAGATCATAGGTAGGGCTGATAACATAGTGAGGGTCTATAACGAAGGCGGTGTAAGTGTTGTGGATCTGAGAAGCATCTCTAGAGGCTAGAACATATTATTAAAGATAGGGTTCGCTTTTAACATACTCTGCCTTTTAGGATGGGGAGGAGATCAGTATTTCTTTAGAGCATTAGTTTCGCCCTTCCCCCTCACATTTATTTAGGGTTTGGATTCATATGGGGCTGTCTTGGTGAGGGGTTTTTCGAGTCTTGTTATCTCCCTTATTATGCTAGCTATAGTTGTGCCTATAGGGGTTATCCTGGTTGAGAGATCTAGGGAGGCTCTTAATGTCCAGCCTCCTATAGAGGTTCCAGCTCTCCTCAGGATATATGGCTTTGCTAATGGCTCTAAATGGTTTCTAGCTATTGTGAACTTCGGGTCTTCTGATGTATATATTAGATATATTGTTCTCTCAAACGGATCTATAGAGGCTCTCGGAATTTCTGTGCCACCGCATTCTATGGCTACATATGTGCTCGCCTCCGAATCGAGGCCTCTCTATGTTGTTGTTGATAGGGCTAGGGGGGTGTTTCCTGTTGAGACTATTGGTTAGGGGTGAGGCTTCGTCTCTATATGGTGCTATCGTTATGTCCATGATCCTCGTTATCTTTGTTTCTCTATACTCGACATCCCTTGCTAACCTAGCTAGGCAGGGTGAGGCTTATAGGGAGGCTTTGAGGGGTTATGTGGAGGCTTATTCAGAGGATCTAGATCTCTATTTGAACACCAGCTCCGGGGGGATATATGCGTATTCGAGCTCGGGGGCGAGGGTTATATATCTTGTGATTGGGAATAGAAGCTCTATCGCCTTCGCTATGAACACCTCTATAGAGATCCCACCTGGCTCCCGTGTTGAGATCCTCCCTAGAAGCCTTATTCAGAGCTACACCTATGGTGAGGGCTATATAGCTGTGTTAACGGAGAGGGGTAGGATCTATATATATAGATGGGGCTATTGGAGTGGAGATGGGGATGTGATTATAATACCAAATACTGCTAGTGGTATCTACTACGCTGTTAGAGCTGGCTCTAACAGCTATATAGCATATTACTATGATGGGAGCGGTGCTAGGGTTAATATATCGACGTATAGGTGGGATATAGATCCTAATTATATTATATTCCAATCACCAATAAATGGAACTATATATCTTGAGAAGACGTCTGCCCAGCTAAACACACTAGACACGAAAGCTTGGTTCAACCCTCCATCTGTTAGCTATGACAAGCCCAGAATCACCATAAGCTTCCCACCCCCTTGGAGCATTACTAAAACATATGATCTCTACTATATCTTCAGCAACACCACAAGCTACTCCTATAACCCAAGCATAGGGGTTATAGTAGCCAGAGAGATAGCTATAGCCCCAACCAGCTTCACAGACAGTGTTTCTACACAGAGCTATCTCTCTCAGGACGGGGTATATCAAGCATATTATAACGTATCATATCTTCCAAGTGATTGGAAAGTAGTCGTGCTTATCTCAACCATCTCCCCAGGCGATCTAGGCATTGTTGGAGTTGGTGGAATACGATGCTACTATATATCGGGATCTGCCTATGAAGGATCATACTACTCATGGAAGGCTCAAACAGTACAGCATATAGTTGGGCCAAACTACATAGAGATAAGACTTGGAGGTCAAACACTATACATACCCGTGATCGATAAATGCTGGGCCGACTGGTGGTATCCGCCCTCCATATCAACCCCAATACATATATGGCTCTATGGATTCGCAGCACAAGGCCCTCTAAAGATATATAGCAACACAACTATCTACCCAAAGCAGGGGAATATAGTAGTGGTGAGCAATGGAAATAAGATCTACTTCATAGACAGCATATTCTAGGATATAACGGGTTAGACCCATATATACAGAACCACGGCGGTTATTATGTAGGTATAGGAATAGAGATCCACGGATCTATATTTACCAAAGGCTATGTGTATTTGTGTTAGAGATATCGGATATTCAAGATCTGAAGATATATAAAGTTATCTATAGATAGCAATGCTAGGTTCGATATTAATTAATAGGAAGGGATCAGAATTAAGATCTATACACAGTTGTGCACATATTTGCACATAATCTTTTTATAGCCTAGCCCCTTACTATCTAATCGAAGGTGACTAGATGGTGGATAGAAGATCCCTCGGGTTGGCTAGAAAAATAGTTGGATCAATAGTTCTTGGAATAGTAGTAGCATCTATACTGGGAGTAGTACCAGCACCCCTAATAGCGATTATTGGGAGACCACTAGTGGCATCTGCTGCAACAGTATTCGCTGAAAACATATCCAGCATAAACACATCGAGAGACGGTCCTCCATTCAACGGCAATGTATACTTTAACGCTACATTCCAGGTGAACATAACATTCAAAAACCCTGTTAACGTATCTGCCTTTCCCAATGTCAATATAACCCTCCGGATACTGAGTAGTGATAGAACCATTGTAAGAAATGAGTTTAACAACATAACGGCATGGCCAGTAGCTCCAACTGCGGCCTTTGTACTCCTCTATAACGTAACAGTATTTATAAACGGTACCGGCATATTTATAGGAAATCTAACCGGCACATCAACAGACCTCACATCATTCCTACAAGTAAGCAAGGTACCACCATCTGACGGTGATATACTACAGCTGGGGAACTACACATCAACAGGTGATTTCATTGTGTTCAGAGAGCTTGTATTCCAACATACAAGTGCATCGAATGTAATGGGGATACCAAGCACCGTAGCCCCAGCACCGCTCGGCTCAATAAACCTAGCAGGGGAATTCAATATAACGGCTCCAGATCTCAACAAGTTCTGGAACGTCATTGATAACACAACTATACTTCTAAACATACAGAATGACACAGGCTATAGACTGATCCCGAATGGCAACGCAACTTTGGGCCTCAATGAGACGGATAGGAATTCTGGCGTGTTCCACAATATCACGGTAAAGACCCTTGGAGATCTATTCCCCGGTAATGTGTCTACAATACTTCCTGCAGGCAATTATAACCTCACCATCTATGTGCCTAAATATAATTCATCCATGGATTACGATGTGATCAATGTGAGCTTTACAGTAGGAGTTCCACCGCCTGTCCAGCTATTGGTTGATAGGAGCTTCATCCCAATTACCGTTGACTATAATATATCGATCAATGTAACTATAGTAGATCCATCAGCCTCAGCGTCCTGGATTAATTTTGGTAATACGTTAAACGCCACCTTCCTCAACTATCTTGCACAGCCCGTCAAAACCAATGTGCCGCTTCCACAGCTCTTCAGCACTACAGCTGTAAGTACTATTGGAACCTCTACCTTCAGCCTCTACATAACGATCAATGGTCCCCTAGCATTCCAATATCCATATGAGGTTCAGAACGGCACTCTGGTAATAACTTATCGTTCGCCGAGCGGTGTGATTAAGTCTGTGTCGATTCCTCTAAAGACTGTTGATGTATCGCTATTTGTAAATGGTAGCCAGTCTATCCAGGTGACATATGGAAAGGTTATAAATATCACTATGATCAATCCTGCTGCTGATACAAACACCTCGAGTTATGATACTGTAAATGTTACAGTTCTAGGGGCTGCTGTGCCGGCAAGCGGTGTTATTACGCTGAATGAGACAGCACCTGGATCAGGAGTGTTTACAGCCCTAGTATGGGTTGGTGATGATGCAAACATCTCAGCCAACCCTGAGGCTATCATAGCGCTTAGATATGTTAATAGGGCATCTCCAGACACTCCATTCGGCTCTACTATATGGCTTAGCAAGACTGTTGAGGCGAACATCAAGATACTATCGACGCTAGGCATGATAGTAAGCCCCGCGGATGGAACAAAGACTGGGCCTTTGGGTAAGATTAACGTGACAATAGTTGATCCCGATAAGAATAGAAATGTGTTTAGCAATGATACCATCTCCTACAACATAAAGCTATGGGATGGCAGGGTAATAACTAGGACAGCAACAGAGACAGGGCCTAACACAGGTGTGTTCACAGATGTGTTTGACAAATCAGTGCTAGGAACTCCTGCTGAGCTGCTTAGGGGAGGTGTGATCCAGATAGTATATTCAGATGTGGACACGCCATCAGGACCGACATCTGTAACAGCTACGGTGAGGTTCTTCAGCGTCGACGGTATTGTAACGCTTGACAAGCCATTCTACCTGCCAGGACAGAATATAACGATAACCGTTAACGATTCAGATGCTGTGACAGATCCATCGATAGTGGAGACGATAGTGGTTAGAGTTATATCAACAAGCGATCAACTAGGGATACAGGTTGTGCTTACAGAGACAGCTCCAGGATCAGGCATATTCACAGGAACCGTGCTAGTCTCTAACAACCCAGCTGATAGGGGTAAGGAGAGGATAATATATGCCAACATAGGCGACACAATAACTGTGATATATACAGATAAGTTCCCAGCAGACTATGCTATAACTGGCAGGTCTAAGGATATAACAGCATCTGCCTTTGTAGGGCAGCTGCTTGAAAAGCCAATAGCATTCTCACCACAAGTAGTTATGACATATTCAGATGGTACGCCAGTAACACAGCCTGTTGCTGGGAGAACAGTGCTATTCACTGTCAATGTAACAAACAACAACCCAGTGTCAAACACAACAGCAGTGCTCTTCCAGGTATTCGACTCCAATGGTGTACCACTGGTCCTCCAGGCTATAACAGTAACCCTGGCTCCAGGCCAGACACTGAGCGTGACATTCTCCTTCGTGTTCCCAGCACCTGGGAGCTATCTTGTGAGACTATCTGCTGTCAAGAGCCTCACAGATCTAACACCTCTAGGTGATAAGCTCGAGCTCACAGTAACAGTTGTTGGAGGTACAGTAGCACCTGGAGTGGGAACCTCAGCCCTAGCTGGGGTCCAGATGGACTATAGGGTTAAAACGCCGACAGCGATAATTGCTGTGAGGGAGTAAGGGGTGGCTTCTATGAGGAGCATTGCCAGGGCATCGCTAATAGCGATCGTGGCTGTGATCTTGGCTAGCATAGCTCCAATAGCCTTCGCAGCCCTCACAGTCACTACTGATAAGACTACATATGTGGGTGGAGAGAGAGTAACCATAACAGTCTCTGGAGCCACACCCAACAAGGATGTCGGTGTAGGCGTGTACAACCCCAGCGGAGACCTAGTATTCTATGACCAGCCCGTAGCAAACTCAGCCGGTGTTGCGACAACAAGCTTCACACTACCATCAACGCCAGATCCGAGATTCCCGCCAGGAACCTATAGGGTGAGAGCTGTCCAGGGCGGCAATATAGCTGAGACCACATTCACGCTAGCAGCACTATCAGTAGTAACAGGGAGGGTGGTTGATGAGGACACAGGCAACCCGATAGAGGGTGCAACGGTAAGGCTTGAAGAGCTACGTATCTCAACAACAACAGATGCTAACGGAAGATTCAGCATAGGGGCTAATCCAGGCAGCTACACATTAACAGTAAGCGCTCCAGGCTATCTCAGCGTCTCCCTAAAAATCACAGTAACAGCTGGGACAAATGATGTAGGAACTATAAAGCTAAAATCACTCCTAGCGCTGGTGACTCAGTTACAGCAGCAGGTAGCAAACCTCACATCACAACTCCAGGCTCTACAGGCACAGATAGCATCGATGCAGACACAGATAAATGCTATATCGGCACAGACAAGCAGCATAGCCTCGGCAGTTAATCAGCTCAACACAAGCCTAAATGCTCTCCAGCAGCAAGTTGCAAGCCTAGCCCAGCAGTTCCAGACGGCCCAGCAAGCCTTGGCTGCAGCGCTAAGCAATATATCATCAAAGCTAGACACTATATCAAGCAATCTACAGAGTGGGATATCGAGTCTAAGCGCATCAATATCGGATCTTTCGTCAGCTGTCAACGATATAAGAACCAGAATAGCTGTCCTAGACGATCTGAGAACCACAGTAGCGGGTCTAAGAACAGATATAACTGGGATGAGAACAGATATAGGCAACCTAGTATCTGGACAGAGAGACCTATCGAGCAAGCTTGACACGCTATCATCAAGACTCGACACCGTATCAACAGATCTGAGGAACGCGGTAAACTCCGCAAGAGACGCCCTATCATCAGCGGTAAACGGTGTCAGCTCTAAACTGGATAGCGTGAATAGCGCTCTCAGCAGCAAGATAGACAGCGTTAACGCTAGTGTGGGAGGTCTACTGACCCCCATAATAGTTGCGATAATACTAGCACTCCTAGCATTCGTATTCGCCTTGCTAACATTCCTACAGGTAAGAAGGGCTGTAACAACTAAGTAAATCATTCTCAGAACAAAACCTTTTTATATAAACACTATATTATATTTTTATCAATTATGAAACCCCTTATAACCTAAATAGCGTTTATTAATAACTATTTCTGCTATTTAATCGAGCATGGCTAAGCCTTATTCTTAAGAATTAGAGAGATATGAGAAGATAGTCTCCTCGCTCTAGAGGGAAGGATTTTGAAGTTGTGAATAGCTATGGTCTAGATAGTAAGCTATACGATATAAATGGGTTTTAACGTTAAAAAGCTATAGATCCATTTTCTGAGGCCCTTTCTATCCTTCAACATCCTATAGATTTTTATTATATCTGTTGATATATCTATAACCCCCTCTATATCTCTTGGCATTGTCTCCATAGCTAGCAATCTCCTTATAAGATCTTCTACGCTGGCATAGCTTCTCCTTCTAACCCCCTCTAGCCTCCCGCTATCATCTACCCAGAATCCCCAGCCTCCTATGAGCTGTTTCTCTATAAACTCTAAGGAGTTTTCCAGCCAAGCTGGTGGTCCCTCAACCTGGATTGGTTCTGATGGGTTGCATGATAGAAGCTCTAAGGCTATCAATGCCTCCTCACCCTCTTCATCCCAGTACTCGGATCTTCTGAGGACTGGGTATCTCTCGGATCTAAGTCTATTATATATTCTCTTTGAGAGGCTCTTGATCTCACCCCATATGTTATCAGGAGCGCTTCTCCTCAGCCTAAGGGTTAGTATGACCACGCATGTGCCTCTCTTTCTAAGCGATTCAAAAGATGATTCAACCATGGCATCATCAACCTCAGGCGGTTCGAAGAATCTTTGGGAGGGATTTGCAAGATAGAGCTTAGAGGCTACTATGAACTCTGAGAGTGTTTTTAAAGTAACAGCAGCCCCCGCGTTTCTCCTAGAATCCACAGGGTCTGGGAGTATAAACGGTGATCCCTTGAACAGCCTCCTAGCATCGCTCTCAGAGATATCGCATCCAGGGGGTATAATAACTACTGGGGGTCTCCACCTAGAGGCTCTCTCAATAACCTCTAGAAAGCCTCCATAGGTTATAACCAATAACTCAGCAACATATCCCGAGAACCCCCCAACCCTTATCTCAGCACCATATACACCAACACCCTTCATGAATTTCTTGAGGAGCCTCACATGATCCTTCCCCTCTTCGCTAAGCATCTTTCTAACATACTCAGTGTGGAAGGGGGTTCTATCTGCAGCGGTCATAGCCTCAGATGCCCTGGATATCTTTAGAGCGGGTACTATATCAGCCTCTATCGAGCCTGGTTTAGCCCTTAGATAGGGGTGTTCTGCATATCTCTCCTCATACGGTATATCTCCTAAGGCATCTTTGGCGAGTCTTAGGAAGTTCTCCCTGATCCACTCCCTCCCATACTCCCTTGGTGTGAGGATAAATATATCTAGATCGAGATCCCCTGATATAGCGGTTCCCTTAGCTATAGATCCGTAGAGCTCTATTGAGAAGAGATCCTGTGGGAATGCTCTTTCAAGCCTCTCCCTGATAATTCTATAGACCCTATAGGCCTCTCTAAGCTCATCCTCACGAGGCCTTATCCTATTCAATACCTCCTCCGCTACCCTCCAAGCCTCCTCCCTTCGAGCCAAGGAGAACCCTCCTAACATCACTATATATAGGCCCTCTAGGTGTTAGAGTGCTTCTCTTGAGCACCACCCTGGTTACACTTGAAAAACCTAGATCTAGATCCATGTTCTCCTCAACAAACCTAGATAGCCTATCAACATTAACCCTACTCCTTATCCTCGCAATAGTTATATGGGGTGAGAAGCCATGCTCATCCTCATAGATCCTAAGCCCCCTCAAACCCCTATCCAGAATACCCCTCATAGATCTGAGGATCTCGGAGCCCTCACCAACACCAACCCATACAACCCTAGGGCTCCTAAGATCTGGGAAAACCCCTAGCCCCCTAACCCTCATCCTGAAAGGGGGTATAGAGGCTAGGGGCTCCATAGCCCTCTCTATGCTTGGGATCAGATTCTCCTCAACATCCCCCAGGAATCTCAGTGTAAGATGTATATTGTCATCCTCAACAGGCTTAGCATCGATCCCAAGCCCCATGATCTGGTTTCTAACCTCTATAATCCTGGATAAAACAGATCTGTCCTCTATCTCTACAGCGATGAAAAGCCTTGCCAAGACTAGCCCTCCCCAGCCTCTGGGGGGCCAGCCCTCTCCTCAAGATCGATCATCTTGACGAGGTAATAAGTATTCACACCCCAGACAACTAGCAATGCAGCCATAATCAAGATCACATAGAAAAGGCTTATCTCCTTAATAAAAACAAAGATAACACCAAAAAGAGCAGACATCACAAGAGTAGTTATGAGAAGCCCGGCCACATAAGCCCTAAGCCTCCCCATATCCATGGCATAGCCCAAAAACACTAGGGCTTGAAAGCCTTTTAGCTTTTCCACTATATATCAATAAGCTGAAGAGCCCTTCCCACTAGCTAGGGTTATTAGGAGCCTCGGAGATATAGTGGTGGTGGAGCATGCCCAGAAAGATATACCCTATAGTTCTCCTCATGGGCTTCTTCCTAATTGGAGCCCCGATCCTCATCTGGGCTTTAATAGCTCTAGGCATTGATAGGGGGTATATATCTGATTTTATAAGCTTCTGCGCCTCTTTCCTAGGGATCAACAGGTCTGGAAGCGCTACACTAGCATCAGAGCTATTGCTCACAATAGCATATATAGGCGGCATAGCCACGGCTGTGCTATATATATACGAGAAGATCTTTGGGGAAGAGTGAAAAAATATAAATAGATATACATATATATACATATAGATACACAGGTTTTTAAGAATAGACAACAATATTTCTGGGTGGGTTCTTGAAAAGAGCCACTATAGCGATTCTCATAGTGGTTATCATAGCAGCGGTAGCAGGGGGCACGATCCTCTGGAGCTATCTACAAACACCATCAATAGAGATCCACGAACCCGGATTCGTGATGACACCAAAGGCAATAGCTGTTTACATGATGATCCATAACCACGGATTTGGATCCGACTGCCTATTAGGGGCAGATGTAGAAGCACCATTCAAGGCAAGGGGAGAGATACACCAAACAGTAGTAGAGGGAGGAGTAGCCTCTATGAAGCCCGTTGACAAGATATGCATAGCAGGAAGATCAGAGGTTAGCCTAGAGCCAGGTGGATACCACATAATGATCATGGGGAACTTCACAGAAGATATAAAGGAGCTAACAATAGTACTACACTTCCAGAAAAGCGGAGATATAAGGGTGAGGGTACCTATATCATCACAGCAGGAGACACATACACATTAGAATAACCATAGAATTTCCAGAAATATAACAATTGTAATCCCTCCTCAAACAATACATGTTCCCCCTTGTTACACTATGCGTGGTTAACAGCTGATTCTCTGTATAAACCTTAGTATTTTTATATAGACTTTCTAGATCCTGGGAGCTTGAAAAGAAATCCTTGAACAGCTTATTAATAGTCCTCATCTATAAACTATTAATATTCTAGATAAAGAGGCTATATATCGAATATTATATGTTTATATGTATTTATATAGCTATGTATTCAGAAATACCTCTCTATATATTTGCATCCCTATCCATATAAAATCCTCTATAAAATTACATACTGTGAATCGAGGGGGATAACCTAAAAGATTAGGTTTCCGGCCGATAGGGCTTATAGCTAACCATATATGGGGATGCATATGGGAAGGCTATATGTGTTCGCTATTCTCCTAATATCTATCCTCCTGGTATCTTCAGCCTCAATAGCATTTTCCCTAACACAGCAACCACAACCCCAGAGCCAGGATTATCAGCTGCCGTCAACAAGCTATGTACCCCCTGGTACTAAGCCTACTAAGAGATTTGTTCTAGAGCTATATAGGAGTAAGGTTGTGATTGGAGATGGTATTGTGCTCGATACCTTCACGATCAATGGCACTGTTCCAGGGCCTACGATAGTTGTTGATGAGGGTGATATAGTGGAGATAGTTGCTGTTAACAAGGATATAGTGGCTCATGGCCTCTCAATACATGCTGTATATAGATCTAGCTCCTCCTATGTAGGGAATGTGCCTCCTGGAGGTGTTAAGAGCATTATATTCAATGCAAGCTACCCAGGTGTCTATATGTATCACTGCGCTCCAGGCGGGCAGGGGATATTTATACATACTATGTCGGGGCAGTATGGCATGATAGTTGTTAAGCCTAAGAGCTATAAATATAGGCTCGAGGAGATCCTTGGGAGAAAGCCTGATATAGAGATCTACTTGATACAGCATGAGATATATGCTAATGGAGCTGACTTTGTGAATTCAAAGCCTCTATATGTTCTATTCAATGGATACATAGGTAGATACCTCCCAGGAGGGTTGGAAGGACCTATAATGGCTAGGCCGGGCGACTATGTGAGGATCTACTTCTTGAATGTGGGTCCCAACCTAGTATCAACCCTACACCTAGTCGGAATAGTATGGGACTTCGCATACTACCAGGGACACCCGCTTAACGTCATTGTAGGAGGCCAGACAGTATTGGCAGGGCCCAGCGACTCGTGGGTTGTGGAGTTCAGAGTGCCTGAGGAGGGCTCCTACTCCATAGTGAGCCACGTATTTAGCCAGCCTGTTAGAGGCGCTGTAGGTGTTCTAGTAGCTAAGAAGGATGCTAATAGGACGAGCATTGTAGATGCCCGGGGGCCGAGGCTACCGATCCCTGAGAAGCCTATAAGGGTTATAGATCCATTCGGCCTTGGATCTCCGGAGGTGGATACCCCAGTATATGCTGAGGGAATAGCATATGTCAGGATCATAGCGAATTCGTACTACCCCAAAAGACTTGTAATACCTGAGGGAACAACTGTTGTGTGGATCAACGAGGATATTATAAGCCTTCCAAACGCGAGCGGCGAGCTGGTAGGTCTACACGATATAGTTATAAACATGGGCAATGAAACTGTTAAATCACCCCTGCTTAAGCATGGTATGAGCTGGTCATATACATTCACAAAGGCGGGTGTATATAGAATAGGGGGAGCCCAGCTACAGGTATATAAGGAGTTCGTACCATTTATAACCAGTGACTCAGATCTATATGGATACTTCTGCTCGCTACACCCATACATGGTTGGAGAAATAGTGGTTATCCCGAGGACAAAGCCGATGGCTATTCAACAGGCATCGCCAGAGGCTATAGAGACACCTGGGGTTGCCAGCAACAGCGCTATAGCGTCTATGGCGATAGCAGTTGTAGGGGTTCTCCTAGTAGTTATGCTAGCAATGCTAGCGATGATATATAGAGGTAGGAAATAATTGGATAGATAGCTCCTCTGTTTATTCAAACCCTTTTCTTTTTAAAGCTCCTCCCAAGCACATACCCTCTTTTTATCGAGTAGCCTATCGATGGCTGATCTCTTTTGAATCCTCTTAGAACTAGATCGAATTTCATGTTCTCCTCAACCTTATCTATGAATATAACCCCCAGCTTCCTAAGCTCGTTCTCCATCAAATACCCCCTAGCCCTGTCTAGCCCTGTTAAGCTCCTCCTAGTCATATATACTTCGTTATATCTTGCTAGCTCGAATGCGTAGTCGTGATATGGATATAAATTAGAATCTATAAGGATTCTCCCTCCTTTTATATCTGGCATCTCAGGGGGCCTCTCCTCAGGCACGGCATAGATACAGTCCTCATCTCCCCCGCAATGCTTCTCAGCACCCAGGATTATTCTCACACCCAGTCTCTTCAGCTCTCTCTCATAATAGTCTATCAAGAGCCTGAACTCTCTAGCCTTGAAGGGATCTCTATAGAGGTTTATCTGCCCTCCAAGCCTGTGTTCCCTCTCATATAGCGTTACATCGAAACCTCTTAATGCGAGAACCCTAGCCGCTTCGAGCCCCATAACCCCTCCACCTATTACAATAACCTCTCCAGATCCCCTCTCAGGCGGAGGTAGGATCTCCCAGCCAAGCTCTGGGTTGACATCGCATCTAACCTCTGAAAGGGCTATCTGTCTGCATAGCTGGTTACACCTTATACATGGCCTTATTGGGAGGCCATTTCTTATCTTTATAGGCCACTCTGGATCTGCTAGGAGCTGTCTCCCAAGGACTATCATATCAGCAACCTCCAGGGCTCTAGCAGCGTCCTCAAGATCCACTATAGATCCTACTAGGAGTAGCGGAAGTTTAGTCGCCTTTCTCACAATCCTAGCATCATCTAGAAAGGGGGTTCTAGAACCATAGAAGGGCATTGAAGACGTTATCGGACCATCCCTCCCAGCGGATAGATGTATATAGTCAACACCAACCTCCCTCTCAAGCCTAGAAACGATCTCTGAAACTATATGGGGATTCAGACCCTCCGGATCGAACTCGTTTACGCTAAGCCTTATCCCAATAGGTATCGATGTTCTAGACCTTATCTCCTGAACCACCTCAGAGACAAATTTAACACCATCTCTATAGGAATCGCTCCTCTTATTAGTAGCAGGTGAGAGGAACTGGGCTATCAGATATCCATGGGCTCCATGGAGCTCTATACCATCAAAGCCGGCCTTCTCAGCCCTCTCACCAGCTTCTCCGAAATCCCTCACAACCCTCTTTATATCATCAATACTCATCTCCCTCACATCATCTATCAAACGTATCGGGGAGGGGGCTATCGGGGTGTTGCCCCATATCAAGCTCCTCCTAGTCTTTCTACCCACGTGGACTAGTTGCACAAATATCCTGGCACCATGTGCCTTGACAGCCTCTGTGAGCCTTCTGAACTTTGGTATCAGCTCGTCAGAGTATAGCCCTAGCTGGTTTGGAGAGCCCCTAGCATCTACTCTATTAACATATGTATACTCCGTTATTATGAGCCCAGCACCGCCTCTAGCCCTCTCAACCATATAGGCTATATGGGCATCTGTTGGATAGCCCTCAGGGGATCCTAGGTTGGTAACCATGGGGGACATAGCTATTCTATTCCTTATCCTAATCCCGCCAATAGAGATCTCAGAGAAGATCTTATCAAGGATATCCAAGCAAGCCACCTAAGATGGAAGAGTAGGGAAGCTATTAAGAACTGCTAGTTAAATACTACATAGATTACTAGGATATAATTCCGAGGCAGCATCTATAGCTATGGTGGCTCAGGGTGTATAGGGGTGAAAGTATATTGGCTAGAGCTGATGGAGATACAATCTATAGGATACTTAAGGAGAGCCTAGAAGTTGATTGGAGGGAATATGTAGCCTTGGTGGCTAAGATACGCGGCTCCGGCCCCTTCTCGGTATTGGTTGGTGTGATTCTAAGCCAGAATACTAGTGATAGGAATTCTATCGAGGCCTTCATGAACCTTGAGAAAAGGGTTGGAACCAGTTTAGAGAAGATACTAAGGTCTGATGTTAAGGAGATAGAGGACGCTATTAAGAAGGCGGGGCTCTGGAGGCAGAAGGCTAGGACTATTAAGAGGGCTGCCGAGGCGATAGCGAAGATGGGGGGTGAGGAGTATCTATTGAAAGAGGATCCATCGAGGTTGAGGGAGTTCCTCACATCGATAGATGGTATAGGCTATAAAACAGCTGATGTCTTCCTCTCAGTAGTCAGGGGAGCCCCTTACTTCGCAGTCGATACCCATGCGATGAGGATAGCCATTAGATGGGGGTTAGTATCGAGAAGATCCTATGAGGAGGCTTCAAAAGCGCTG
>JAWAXC010000052.1 GCA_038897115.1 Sulfolobales archaeon
CCTTATATTATCCTCGCTTATCTCCTTCCCAGCTGAGTGTAGGAGTAGTGTGGCGTAGACGTATTCGATATCGATTCACCTATAGATATATTGCCTAGTAGGGATATAAGCGTTGCCCCGAGAATGAAGAGCATGGTCATATCTCGATATTTGCATGTCTCTTCTCAAGATCCTCTTCCTTAAGGCCTAGCCTCTCCATAAGCTCCACCACAAGCCCGTCGAGGAACACCATAGCCGTGTCTTCGAAGAGAGTTCCGAGGGGTGCCAGCGGCTCGTGAATCCCTAGGATCTGTCTCATGAAGTAGTCTTCCTCACGCGCAATCTTGGTTCTCCCAGGAACCACGACGACTACCTCGCATAGCTGTGCTAACGGAGAGTCGGGGAAAGAGGTTATCCCTAGGATCCTAGCACCAACTGTTTTAGCTGCTTCAGCAGCTGTAACTATAAGCTTTGTCCTGCCAGAGCCGCTAATAGCTATCACGAGATCCCCCTTACCTATTGGGGGTACAATGGTATCTCCAAGCACATTAACCTGGTAGCCTAGATGGAGGAGCCTCATAGCGAAAGCCCTGCCAACAAGACCGCTTCTCCCAGCCCCCATAACAAGAACCTTCTTCTTTTCCCTATAGGTCTCGATTAATAGGGAGACTGCTTTAGATACCTGCTCACTCGATATTTTCGAGGCCGCTTCTAATATATAGCTTGCTATACTTATCATAGATTTTCTAAATGTTTCAGTATTGCTATTCAAAAAACCCTGAGACGTAACACCCCTAGCGGGGTTACCCACAGCTTCCCTATATATTGATACCATTGGCTCCTTATATATAGATTAGGCTTTTATGCCAGGGTTTTATCGTGATTGATATAAAAGCGAACCCCCTGATCTAGCTAGAATGAAAAACATGCTAGATAATTCAGCGGAGATCGGTATAGCCTTGATTAGAAAAAATATCTATAGCCGTTGAGATCCGCTAAAATATATAAACACCCTTGGTGAAGCTATAGCAAGAGAGCTTAGGAATATTATTGATGAGGTTGGATGTCGCTCCTAGACTATAATAGCTGTTCTAGGAGGAATGGTGCTATGAGATCGGCTAGATATTAGTCTCTTCTAGTAAATCTATTCGTGGTGATTAGATGAGGATCAGGAGGGTAGCTATGTTTCATGTTGCCATGCCTCTGAAAGACCCCTTTGAAACGAGTTTTGGCAGAAGTGTATATAGACATGGAATCCTGGTAACTATAGAAGATGCCTCTGGAGAGGTTGGCTGGGGCGAGGTTGTTGCTGATGAGGGTCCTTGGTATAGCTATGAGACTGTTGAAACAGCTTGGCATGTGATCAGGGATTTCATTGCACCAAGGATAAAGGGTTTGGAGATCGATGATCCGCAGTCCTTCTGGGGGCTTGATGTGGTTAGAAGGATAAGGGGGCATAACATGGCTAAGGCAGGTGTTGAGGAGGCTCTATGGGATCTATGGTCTAGGATGAGATCACAGCCCCTCTGGAGGGTTATAGGGGGTGTGAGGGATAGGATATCCTCTGGTGTTAGCATAGGGATCCAGGAGTCTCCTGAGAAGCTTGTTAAGGTGGTTCAATACTACCTTGAAAAGGGGTATCAGAGGATCAAGATAAAGATCAAACCAGGCTATGATTTAGAACCCGTAGCAGCTATCAGGAGAGAGTATCCAGATATAATGCTAAGTGTTGATGCAAACGCAGCCTATACCCTTGAAGATGCTGAGCATCTTAGAAAGCTTGATCGCTACTCGCTTCTTATGATCGAGCAGCCCCTACACTACGAAGATCTAGTGGATCATGCTGAACTAGCAAAGATCCTGGAAACCCCTATATGTCTTGATGAGAGCATAAAGGATCCCCATGTAGCGAGATCAGCAATAAGGATCGGAGCGGCCGAGATAATCAATATAAAACCTGGGAGGGTCGGTGGTATAGCACCATCGAAAGAGATACACGATATAGCTGAGAAAGCAGGGATCCCTGTATGGATAGGCGGTATGTTAGAGACTGGTGTTGGAAGGGGTGTCCAGGTGGCTCTAGCGACTCTTCGAAATGTAAGGCTTCCAAACGATATATCAGCTAGCGAGAGGTACTATGAAGAAGATATAGTGGAGCCCCCATGGATCCTCCAGAAGGGAGGCTATATCGAAGCCCCGAATAAACCCGGTCTAGGGGTTGAGGTTGTTGAGAAGAAGATGTTGAAATATACTGTGAAGCATATAGCGATATAGCTGGGGATGGATGTATGAGGACATGTATAAGCGTGAGAACATCCTTTATAGCAGGGCATAAGGTGCCTGAGAGTCTTAGCTCTAAATGTTCAAAGATACATGGTCATAACTATATAGTTAGGGTTAGGGTGTGTAGGGATGGGGAGATACCATGGGTTATGGATCTAGATGAGCTGAATAGGGCTGTGGAGAAGCTTCTAGAACCCCTTGATCACTCATATATATTAGCTGAAGGACAGGAGGAGATCGAGGGTGCTAAGAATGTTAGACTACCTATAAAGATAGCTTCCGCGGAGGAGCTATCTAGATGGATCTATGAATCCCTAGTTAAAATGGGTATAGAGAAGGTAGCAGAGGTTGAGGTATGTGAAACAGAGAACTACTGTGCATCCTATGGGATATAGATGTTCTAGAGAGATCCTTATCCCTGGGATCATCGATTCCATGTTGCTTTATAGCTTATAATTCTCACAAAAGATATATACAAGGTGGATGTTAGAATAGGGGGCAATCGCCTGGCTATAGATATGGATGTCTCTAGAGGAGATCGCTCTATGCCCATAAGTTATTCAAAGATCTGCTTGTGCCGAGCATATGGGGGAGTAGTAGGGCATGGCTAGAATAGCTTTTGAAGAGATATATGTTGTGGATCCCTCTGCGCTAATGGAGGAGGGCGTCTCAAGACTAGTTGAAGATGGTGTAATTAGGGGAAAGATCCATGTGATAATACCGGTGATAGAAGAGCTTGTCAGGCTTGCCAGAGAGGGTAACACTATAGCTAGTGCCGGGTTAGAAGAGATATCGAGGCTTAGAAAACTCTCTAACAACGGTCTTGTAGAGCTGGCTATAGTTGACTATCCAAGGGTAAGATCTGATCAGGGTATAGATCAGCTTGTAAGGAGATACGCCTATGAAGTAGGCGGCAAGATAATAACAGCTGATCCTATACAGGCCTCTGCATCAAGGGCTATGGGCATTGATGTGATAGAGGTGAGGAAGAAATACTCAGGCCTCTCGATCGAGAGCTTCTTTGATAGCGAGACCATGTCTGTACATCTAAAGGAGGGAGCTCCTCCAAGGGCTAAGAAGGGCTTCCCAGGCAATTGGTATTTCGTCAGACTGAAGGAGGAGCCTATGACTAGGGAGGAGGTTGAGAGGATCGCTAGGGAGATCCTCGAGGCTGCTCAGAGCCCAGGTAATGGGGGGTTTATAGAGAGTAACAGGCTTGGATCTACGATAGTTCAGCTGGGATCTTATAGGATCATCATAGTGAGGCCTCCTCTGGGGGATGGATATGAGATCACAATTACAAGGCCTATTGCGAGACCAAGGCTCGAGGATTATAGGTTGCCTGAGAAGCTCTTGAAGAGATTGTTGGAGAAGGCTGAGGGGATACTCATAGCAGGATCCCCGGGAATGGGTAAAACCACATTTGCACAGGCTTTGGCGGAGTTCTATATGAGGATGGGAAGGGTTGTGAAAACAATTGAGAGCCCGAGGGATATGAGGCTTCCTAAAGAGGCATCTCAATATTCGAAGGTATATGCTGATTCAGAGGAGCTACACGATATACTGCTTCTAAGCAGGCCTGACTATACCTTCTTCGATGAGATGAGGGATGATAGGGATTTCAACCTCTACATAGATCTAAGACTTGCTGGGATAGGTATGGTGGGGGTTGTGCATGCAGCCTCACCGATAGATGCTATACAAAGGCTCTTAAGAAGAGTTGATCTAGGTATGATACCAAGTATAGTAGATACTGTTATATATATCAGCAGAGGTAATGTTGAAAAGGTATATGAGGTTAGCATGACCGTGAAGCTCCCAACAGGTCTTAGAGAGGCTGAGCTAGCCAGGCCTGTTGTTGAGGTGAGGGACTTCCTAACTGGGGAGCTGGAGTATGAGATATACACATTTGGAGAACAAACAGTCGTGGTTCCTGTGAAGAGGCTTAGGCCAGGCTATAGAGGGGGTTCTATAGAGTCGAGGGTTATAGATGAGATAAGCAGGGCAATACCAGGTGCTACGGCATCTCTAGAGGGTGACACACTGTGGATTATAGTGAATAGGGATAACGCTATTAACGCTGGGAAGAAGTTTCTGAAGCTTAAGAAAAAGCTTGAGAGGCAATATGGTGTCAGCGTTAGATTAAAGGTGGAGGAGTAGCTTTGGAGAGCAGGAAAGCCGCTCCCAAGAGGGGTAGGGCTGGAGTACAGCAGGAGAGGGATCTAGCTCTAAGGCTATGGGAGATGGGCTTCGCGGTTATAAGGGGCCCTGCGAGCGGGGCTAAGGCCAAGAGGATCTTATATCCAGATCTAGTTGCAATAAGATCAGGATCTATATATATATTCGAGGTTAAGACAAGGGTGAGGGAAGAGCCTATATATATTGAGAAGAACCAGGTTGAGAAGCTCTTAGAATTCGCAAGAAGATCTGGTGGGAAGGCCTTCATAGCAGTTAAGATTGTGGGATCCTCTGGCTGGAAGCTGGTTCCAATAGAGATGTTAAAGCCCACGAGGGGAGGGAATTATAAGATCGATGAAGAAGATCTCTCCAAGGCCCTCACACTTAAAGATATCCATGCAGAGGTTCTCAGGGCTAAGAGGCTTGACGAGTTTATAGGGGATAGAGGTAGCGGTGATAAGGGGTAGGAGATGTTTATCCAACTACGCCTCTAACAACCTTGGCTATCTCAACACCTAGCCTGTGATCTCCGAATGCTGATATGTAGTAGGAGCTATGGTTTATCTCCCTAACGATCCTCTCTATTATATCTAGATTAGCCTTGGTAAGAGCTTCTCTATCGATCTTATCCTTCTTAAGCTCTACCAAGATCTTCTCCGGGATCTTTATACCGACTTTGCTCTGGAAGAACTGCATTATCTTTCTACTAGTAATAGGTATGATCCCAATCATAATTGGGATCTCAGCTGGGTTTCTAACCCTCTCCCCCAAAGATCTCTGGAAAATCCTGTATCTCTCAACATTGAACACGGGCTGGGTTATGAAGAGCTCTGCCCCTGCATCCATTTTAACCCTGATCTTAAGGATCTCTGGCTTTAAAGGCTCGGCGTTTATGTTAACAGAAGCAGCTATGATCATACCTTCACCGCCAATCCCAACCCTCCTCCCCATATGATCTATACCTAGGTCAAGAACAAGCCTAGCTAGATATATCAGCCTTGGTGCATCTAGATCCCACACGCCTTTCTCACCAACCTGGAGATCCCCCGTCGTGGCTACAATAGCGTCTAGCCCTGCTAGCGATGCTGCCAGCACATCTGAAACCACCTGGTTTCTATCCCTATTCCTCGCTGTTATCTGCATACTTACATGCAAAGATCTATAGCTATTCTTCGCAATCATAGCATATGGAAGGGAACTCGGTATTGGATATCCACCTGGGTTATCAACGAAATCCACACCATGATATATATTTGCTATCTCTCTAAGCTCTTCAACCAAAGCACTTGGGCTTGTATAGGGCTTAGGCGTGTATTCATATATAATAGCTGTCCTACCAGATAATATCCTCTCAACAACCCCCCTAGCCCTCTTGGCAACAGGTCTATAACCTGAGACCCTAAATCCTGGATCTAGCTTTAACTGGAACATCTTATCAATAGTCCCCCTCTTTAGAGCTGAATAATAGGCTAGAATCCACACACACTTCAGCCTATCATCCTCACACACAACATCCCTATACCCCCCACAAGGGCCATTGATCATCCTCTTTGGGCAGGTATTCATCTTAACACTCTATATCTACATATCAAAGTAATATATATTTAGCAAAATAGATCCCTAGATTTTAGAAATTATGGTTGAAAGCCTGCCTCCTAGGGCAGGAGGTCAGACTATTGTTAATAACCTCCCATATCCCTGGATCTTATCCTTGATACCGACTTTCCTCAAAACCGCCCATAGAGAGGCTTGGTTACTTGTGACAACCGGGACACCGAGATCTTTTTCTAATATCTCTATAACTTCTATTGTTCTCAAATTGGTGCAGCTTATAAAGAGTCCTTCGGCTTTATCGCTATATACAGCTCTTGCGAATCTATAGACATCCCATGGATCTATTCTCCCTATATCAGTATTCTTTATAATACCCATCCCCTTGATAGAGATTACCTCGATACCGTGTGCCTCAAGAAATCTCTTTTCCTCCTCGTTAACCTCATCTATATAAGGTGTTGCGATAGAGATCCTCTTCACCCCTAACGCCTCCAACGCCTCTATAACAGCGGTAGCAGTAGTTACAACTGGTTTTCCTGTAGCTTCTTGGATCTTACTAGCTATAGCCCTATCAAATCCAGGGCCTCCAACCAGGCTTCCACTTGTGCATCCATATAAAATTATATCCACATCTGCATCTGCCAACTCTTTAGAAGCCCTTATAGAGTGTTTCTCCATCTCTAAGAGAGAAGCCCTAGTAACCTCCTTTAAAGGAATTCTCGAGGTATGGATAGAAACACCAGGAGGGGCCATTCTATGTAGCTCTGGCTCCATCGTAGTATTAGAAGAAGGGACTATAAGCCCTATTCTCGCCCTCCAACCATACATAGCTACTCACAATAATTATTATAATTATTAAAAATATAAGTTAAATATTATAAGACTTTAGTGGGGGATAAATGTGAGAGGTATTTCAAGAAATATCATTATAATATCTTTAATAGCAATAATAATTCTTGCAGGTATAGCAACATATCTAGTAATATCAACCCAGAGACCAGCCCCTGTGCAGAGAGTTTCAGAGATTAAGGTAGGGATAATTCAGCCCCTTTCAGGAGGTCTTAGCACTATTGGGAAGTATAACCTGTGGGGAGCACAATTTGCTGTTGACGAGATCAACTCGAGAGGAGGTATTAAGAGTCTAGGTGGAGCTAAAATCACCCTTGTGGTTGGCGATAGTGCAGGCGATCCCTCTACAGCTGCTAGAGAGGCTGAAAGGCTAATTGCTGTTGAGAATGTAGTAGCTATTATAGGGGCATATGCAAGCTCCAATACTAAGACTGTCAGCGATGTTTGTGAGAGACTTAAAACTCCCTGTCTTAACGGAGACTCTTCATCACCTGCACTTACTAGAAGAGGCCTTCAATGGTTTTTCAGGACAACGGGTGACGATGATTTATTCTCGATGCAACATGCAGAGTTCCTCAAATATCTAAACTCAACAAAGCCTGGATCTATAAGGACTGTCGCGATCCTCTATGAAGATAGCGAGTTCGGCTCTGCAACCGCTGAGGCCTGGAAAAAGTATATGGAGCAGGCAGGGTTTAAGGTAGTGGAGTCTATATCGTTTAGAAGTGGAACCCCAACACTTGATTCCGAGATTACTAGGTTGAAAGCGGCTAATCCAGACGTGCTCTTAGTAGCGGGGTATTTATCTGATGCAATATTGATCCAAAGGACTATGAAGAAGCTTGATTTTAATCCAAAAGCTGTTCTAGCACAGGATGCTGGTTATATAAATCCATCATATATAAGTGAGGTTGGCCCTCTAGGATACTATATATTTAGTAGGGAAGTATTTAACTGGGATCTCTTCGATAAGGTTCCAGGTTTGAAGGATGTTAATGATAGGTTTAAAGCAAAATACGGGATCGATATGGACGGGAGTATAGTGAGAAACTATGTAGCTGTATGGGTTCTATACTACGCCCTAGAAGAGGCTGGTAAGAAGGCTAGCCCCTCAGATCTTCAGGCATTTAGAGAAGCTCTTAGAGACGCTCTTAGGAATATAGATATTGGGAAGGGAGTTCTACCAGTTCCATGGGATGGTGTTAAGTTTGACGAGACTGGTCAGAATATAAGGGCTAAAGGGATCATTGTCCAGATGATGCCTGATGATGGGAAATACCATACAGTGTGGCCTAAGGAATACGCTACTAGAGATCCTATATTCCCCATGCCTAGATGGTCTGAAAGGAGCTAAACCATAGGTGATCTTTTTGGCTCTATCAACTGAAACCATTATAGCCCAGGTCATTGTTGATGGTATACTCAATGGCTGTCTATACGCCATAATAGCTATAGGCTTGGCAATGATATGGGGGGTTGTGGAGATAATAAACTTCGCCCATGGAGAATTCCTAATGATCGCGGCGTTTCTCTCATATCTACTCTACATATACCTAGGGCTCGATCCGATACTCTCAATACCACTAGCATTCATAACAACATTCGCATTGGGCTATCTAGTACAAAAAACGATTATAAATAGGATATTGAATGCTCCATTTCTCTCACAAATATTCGCTACATTCGCGCTAGTATTGATCATAAGGAACGGCTTCTTCGTATCCTTCGGCCCTGATATAAGGGTTATCACCACCTGGTACTCAGAAGCTGTGATAGATATTTATGGTGTGAGGATCAGTCTTGTAAAGTTGTTAATAGCTCTTATGGCAGTTGCCTTTACCCTCATACTACAGCTCTTCCTAACTAAAACCTATCTGGGAACAGCAATAAGGGCTATAGCCCAGGATAGGGTGGCCGCGCAGCTAATGGGTGTGGATATCGAGAAGGTATATGCTATCGCCTTTGGATTAGGGGCAGGCCTAGCTGGTATAGGTGGTGCCATGTTAGCGTCTTTCTACTATATATTCCCAGAGATGGGGATCCCATTTACATTAATAGCCTTTATATCTGTCGTCCTAGGAGGATTCGGCAACATATTGGGCCCCGCAATAGGGGCCGTGATTGTGGGGCTTACACAGGGGCTCGGAGCAATTATACTTACGCCTAGCATGAAGGATATAGTTGTATATCTAGTCTTCCTAGCCCTGCTCTTAGTAAAGCCTACTGGGATTTTCTCGAGGTGATCTGTGTTGGTTATTCGAAGCCTTAGAGACATAGATCTTCTCGTTATCATAGCAGCTTTCTCACTCCTAACTATACTGCCTACTATATATTCAAATTATTTCTTCGTAAACTCATTATTCCTAGCAACTATATATATGATATCCTCCACAGCTTGGAACATCATGGGAGGCTACACCGGGTTAATAAGTTTCGGGCATGCAGCATTCTTCGGCTTAGGAGCATACTCTCTTGCTATAACTTATAACGTAGGGATAAACCCTTGGATCGGTATTGTGATAGCAGGCACCATATCATCTCTCTTTGCACTCGCAATATCGCCACCGCTGCTAAGGCTGAAAAGCCATTGGTTTGCCCTAGGAACAATAGCTGTGGGGGAGGCTCTGAAGCTTTTCTTCAATAACTGGGAATATGTGGGAGGGGCTAGGGGTATAGAGCTTGCTAGAAGGGAATACACCCTCCAGTGGGTATACTTTGTAGAGCCAATATATTATAACTATGTAGCTATAGCTATAGCGTCTATATCGATAGCCTCTATGATGATCCTTATGAGGAGCAGGTTGGGTTACTATCTTCAAAGCATAAGGGAGAGTGAGGAGACAGCAATGTCGGTCGGTATAGACCCCTTTAAATATAAGATGATCGCGATGATAGCTAGCGCCTTCTTCACAGGGGTGGCAGGGGCTCTATATGCTCTTAGATATAGGTATGTAGATCCTTTCAGCACAATGGATCTATTTATATCGGTGCAGATATGCTTAGTAGCAATAGTTGGAGGTGTTTACAGCTTTTCCGGCCCTATAATAGGTGCTCTAACCATTGTACCAATAGCAGAGTATATAAGGGCAGTTATAGGGGGCTTCTATGGTGCCAGATACTTTGGTATACATCTCCTCATATACGGACTGGTGCTCCTAGCACTATCTCTCTATTCGCCAGGAGGCATTATAAGTGCGATTAAAAAAATAACGGGTGTGAGACGCTGATGAAAACTATCTTACGAGCAGAGGGTATATCCAAGAGATTTGGAGGGGTGATCGCTCTCAACAAGGTTAGCATCGAGGTGAAGGAAGGGGAGTTCCTAGGCATAATAGGGCCTAACGGGTCTGGCAAGACAACTCTTTTCAACATCATAACAGGCTTTGTAAAGCCCGATGAGGGCAGAGTTATCTATATGGGTATAGATATAACAGGTCTTCCACCCCACAGAATTGCTAGGATGGGTATTGCTAGGACGTTCCAGATTATGAGGCCCCTAGAAAATCTCTCGGTTTTCGATAACCTAGTCACCTATGCTCTGCCTAGGAGTAGGAGTAAGAAAGAGGCTGTAGAGAAGGCTGAAAGGGTTCTAAAACTGGTTGGTCTCTCCGATAAAAGGGATCTTCTTGCCCGAGATCTAAATGCTGCTGAGAAGAGAAGGTTAGAGCTTGGCAGGGCCATCATATCAGAGCCAAAGCTACTCCTGTTAGACGAGGTGTTGGCAGGCCTCAGCCCCGCTGAGATAGACAGATCTCTCGATCTTTTGGGAAGAATACATAGCATGGGGATAACGATAGTTATGATTGAGCATATTATGAGGGCTGTAATGAGGATCTGCCGGAGGATAGTGGTTCTAAACTATGGAAATATCATTGCAGAGGGCACCCCAGAGGAGGTATCGAGAGACCCAAGAGTTATAGAGGCATACCTTGGAAAACCTATAGCTGAGGGTTTTAAAGCAGGGTAGAGGTGGGTTATAGAGTGGTTGGGGATCTAGTAATAGAATCTCTTGATGTGTTCTATGGCAACGTACAGATCTTAAGAGGAGTATCGATGCATGTTAGGGAGGGAAACATAACAGCTCTTATAGGGCCTAACGGATCTGGTAAGACAACCCTTCTAAAGACGATCTCAGGTCTTCTAAAACCCCTCAAAGGATCTATAAGATACGAGGGGAAAGAGCTAACATTGCTAAAGCCACACGAGATCGTTGAACTAGGAATAGTCCATGTTCCAGAGGGGAGGAGGCTCTTTCCCAATCTAAGCGTATATGAGAATCTGAAGCTGGGCGCCTATAGCAAGAGGGCGAGGAATAGGTTTGAGGAAAACTTAGATAAGGTACTAGCCATGTTCCCCATATTGAAAGAGAGGCTTAAGCAGAAGGCAGGAACGCTGAGCGGTGGTGAGCAGCAGGTGCTAGCAATAGCGAGGGCCCTTATGGCAGAGCCAAGAGTTCTCCTCATAGATGAGCCTAGCCTGGGTTTAGCTCCTAAGGTGATCGATGCTGTTTATAAATATATATCTGATCTGAGAGAGAGAAGGATAACGATTCTTCTAGCGGAGCAAAATGCTGCGAAAGCGCTTGAGGTGTCTGACTATACATATGTGATTGAGATTGGTAGAATAGTAAAGCATGGGAGATCTTTAGAGCTCGTGGGCGACGATGAGATAAGAAAATCGTATTTGGGGCTTTAAAGCTACAATAGCTATGTTATTAAGCTAGAGCTTTTACCTAACAATAATAAATATCCTTGGCAGGTTTCTGTGGGCGATAGCGTTGGGGCTAGGATAACATATGTATTTGTTGAAGCAGCGCTCGAGCTTGTTCCGAGGGAGCTTCTAGGCTCTAGAGATGTTATTTCGAGTGCTAGGAGAAGGGGTGTAGATCCTTCTAAAATGCTTCTTGACATATCATATCACTATAGATCTATGAGAAGGTATCTAGCAGATTGGTATAAAAGGGGTAGGCCTGATATTATACATACATCTCTCCTAATCCTTTCATCATCCCCCCTCTGGTCTCGAGGCTTGATCGATGCTGTTGTTGAGACAAGGCATGGGCTTATATTTGTGAGGAGCGGGGTTAGGATCCCTAGGAACTACAATAGATTTGTTGGCTTGATGGAGCAGGTGTTGGTCGAGGGCTCTGCACCTCCTGGTAGTGAGAACCCCCTTATATATCTTGTGAAGAAGGATCTCCTAGAATATATTGAGGAGCAGCCTCTAGAATATATAGTTCTTCTTGATGAGAAGGGGAGGAGGGAGGATCCTACTAGCCTATGTAGGAGGATAGCTATGGCGAGGAGATCCGCGATCCTTATTGGAGGGTTCCAGCGGGGAGAGTTCTCCGAGAGGATCTTATCGAGGGGTTTCGAAAGGATCTCTATATATGATGAGAGCCTCGACACATGGGCTGTTGTTTGTAAGATAAACTCGATATTGGAGAGCCTCCTCGGAGTATTCTAGCTCTAATAAGCCCCCCACTAAATATCTATGGGCAATCAAATGGCTGGGAAATGTGTAAGGATACATGTACCGCTAAAGGTAACTATAACGGGAGAGCACGCGGTAGTATATGGCTATCCAGCCCTTGTAGCTGCTATTGATAAAAAGATAGCTATTAAGATGTGTATAAGATCCGATAGGGAGATCAGGGTTATCAGTAGGGGAGCCTCGGCTATTGGTGATATATCCCTCATATGCTCTGGGGAAAGCTGTAGGGGTGAGATCTCTCCAGGCTATGTTGAGAGGCTCTTCTCATATGTATTAAAAGCTATAGAGATATCCTCGAAGACCTTCGAAGATCTCGGGGGCCTCGATATAGAGATATCCTCAGGCGTCCCCGTTGGTGCTGGGCTAGGAACTTCAGCAGCGATCTCAGCCGGGGTGGTGGCTGGATATGCATATCTAGCCAAAAGATCTATTGGAGGAAGGGATATAGCATCGATTGCGAGGAAGGTAGAAGTGGAGGTTCAGGGAGCAGCGTCGCCTATGGATACAGGTGCGGTCTCCCTAGGCGGTGTGCTCCTCGTAAAACCCCTCGAGGCAGAGGTATTCAGGAGGGTTGAGCCGAAGAAGGCATTTGAGATCCTCGTAGCGATAACCCCTAAGAAGAGAAGCACTAGAGAGACGGTCTCGATGGTTAGAAATCTATATAGTAGGTGGAAATCCATAGTAGATCATCTGATGAAGGCGATAGGAGAGATCAGCGAGGAAGCCTCAAAAGCTATTGAGGAAGGGGATTTAAAGGCACTTGGCGAGCTAATGAATATTAACCACAATATATTAAGAGCCCTCGGAATAGTGGATCGTGAGAGCGAGCATATAGCAGATATAATGAGAGCAGCAGGCCTAGAAGGGGTTAAGATAAGCGGTGGAGGCTGGGGTGGGGCTGTAATAGGGATCTCTAGAGAGAGGGCTAGGCTGGAGCAAGCGTTAAACTCGCTAGCAGAGGCAGGGTATATGGCCTTCATATCTTCGATAGATTCTAGGGGTATAGAGTATATGGAGAATTCCAGGTAATCATTACAATTATACAAGCCAGCAATTTTCTCTATAGAAGGTCTAAACCATATTAGCTCCTTCCTCGATAGGGTATAGAGGATCTGCTTAGCTCCAGGGCTATCTATTTCGGCCTCCCATATATTTTCCACTATGCTATGAATATTTGGTGGAATAGGCTGAGGGTGAGTATAAGGCTCTATGCAGTATTAAGAGATCTATATGGGGTCGATAAAGATATAATCGAGATCCCTGAGGGCTCCACCGTTAGAGATCTCCTAAAGATACTTAGTAAGAGGAGCAAGGCTCTAGAGGATTTTATGGAGAAGAGGCTCTCATCTATAATCACCCTTGTTAATGGTCTATACGCTCCACAGGATCAAAAGCTGAGGGAGGGGGATGTCGTAGATCTTCTCCCACCGGCTTCTGGCGGATGCAATGATCTTAGAATAGTGTCTAGGGATGGGATGCCAAGCCTCAAAGAGATCGTAGAGGATGCCGAGAAACATGCTGAGGAGGAGGGGTTGGGAGCATTGCTAATCTATGTGGGGATTGTTAAAAGCCCTGTTGATGGTGCTAAGGTTGATAGCCTATACTATGAGGTTCACAGGGAATATACCTCGAAAAGGTTTGAAGAGATCTCCCAGGAGATTAGGAGGCGATATGGTGTGAAATATGTGAGGATATACCATGTAGAGGGGCTTCTAAGGCCTGGAGACCCGGCTATGATCATATCTATACAGGGGGTGGGTAGGAAGGAGGTGTTAGAGGCTATGAAGGAGGCTATAGAGCTTGTGAAACACACAACAGGTATATGGAAGCTTGAGAAGAGGGAGGATGGGGAATACTGGGTTCTAGGCGATGGTGAAAGGATTTCTAGGATCAGCATTGTTTCTAGGGATAGCCGGTGATAAAACCCCTCATCTTAGAATTTCTCTTGGAATAGCTATTGCTATCTAGATCTTCTAAATATTGCTAGACCCTTTCTAATCCTCTCCAGCTTCTCAATACTTAGAGCCTTTCCAGCTATAGCTGTTATCACTATCGCCTCTAACCCAGAGATGGCTAGATAGATATATATGTCGGGCGAGCTATATCCCTCTAGCATCGCTATCCTTGAATAGAATGGAAGACCCGTTAATGGGTTTGAGAGCAGCACCTGGGCCGGGAGTGATGATGGATCTATGAACCCCATTGCTAGCCATAGGATCACAAGGGCAGGTGTGATGCTCCCAGAAACTGTGTTGGCCATCCTCACATCGCTACTAGCACCTCCAATCACTATTCCTATAATACCTGCTAGGAGGATCGCCTCCAAAGCATATATCACCATCACTATAATCGTTTGGGGTGATGGTGATATTAAATCATATATACTCTGTATCTTCACATCATGTAAATAGCTATATATAATCTGTGGAGGCACCCCCGTATATTGAGTGGCTAGCCCCTGCGAAATATTTGGTTTCAAGGTTTCGAGAGATGTTATGCTGGATGCTAGCATTCTGGTATATAGAAGCAGGCCGAGACCAAACCCGACTAGGGATAATAATCCTATGAATCCCGATGCTGCTAGCTTAGCTAATACAATGTCTCTTCTCGGTATTGGCATTGATAGAAGAACCTCTAAGGTCTTCTCCTCATTCTCCACAGCCATAGATACTGAGCTGTATTGTAGAATAGATATTGAGATCATGAGGAATATCAGTGGAATCATTATTGGGATAAATGCTAGCATGAATATCTGGTTAGCGTCGAGCAATGTTATAACGGCATTCCTCTCCTGAATATATGGTATGGAGTAGACTATAGAGGGATATATAAGGGTTGGGAGTATCGAGGTTAGGTTCTCCATCCTAGCCACGTAGATCCTAGATGCATCTATAATAGCCTGCTCTATTCTAGATAATATCCCCTGCCCCATGGATAGGCTTGCGAGATCTGTTTTATAGAATATATATGCCTCAACCCTACCGCCACGGGCAAGATTCTCTATAGATGATGCATTTATAACTATAAGTACATCTGCCTTTCTAGGGAAGGCGTCTTCTCTATCGATATAGGATATGTTGTAGCTCATCATAGATGCCCTGAGAATCTCTAGGAAGTCTCCAGCACTGCTTTGATCGCCGATCACAGCTACTTGGGCGAGGACTTGTTTAGCATATCCCTGGGAGATCTGGGTTGATATGGAGATGTTCTGGATCACACCTATTATGGGGAGGATCAGGAATCCTATTAAAACCGGAATCCAAATCCTAGGATCCCTAATAAGATCCTTTATCTCCTTCTCAACCAGAGCCCTTAGCATCCCCACCACCTGAGATAAGCCTTACAAAGGCGTCCTCAAGGTTCTTAGCCCCTACGGCCCTTATGATCTCCTCTATATACCCCTCAGAAACTATGGATCCCCTATCTATTATTGCAACCCTCTCACATAGATCCTCTGCCTCGGCCATCTCATGGGTAGATAGAAGCACGGTTATACCATAGCTCTTAGAATATCTTTTTATAATGTTTCTAAGCTCCACCTTCTGCACAGGATCTAAACCTGCTGTGGGCTCATCTAATATAGCGACTCTTGGGAGGATCATAAGGGCCCTAGCAACCTGGATCCTCCTCTTCATACCCTTCGAATATTGCTTCATAGGCCTCCTAAGATCTTTTTCAGAGAGGCCAGAGATCTTAACCCCCCTTTCAAGGGCCTCTCCAAACCCTCCTCTATAGTATATCTTGGCA
>JAWAXC010000053.1 GCA_038897115.1 Sulfolobales archaeon
GTATCCATGGTTTATATACCCTTTAACCCCGTATATACTAGAAAGCACTATGAAGATCGGGTTTCTGGGGCCTGAGAAGTCATTCACTTGGGAGGCTGCTGTGAGATCCCTCGCTGGGGAATATATAGCTATGGATAGTATTTCAAGCGTATTTGAGGGTGTTGAGAAGGGATATATAGATCTAGGGGTTGTGCCATATATAAACAGTCTTGAGGGGCCTGTGGGCGAGGTTATAGATAACCTAGCAACCAGAGATCCATTTATAATAAGGGTTGTTGAGATGAAGATAACGTTATGCCTAGCAGCTAGGGGGGTTCCAAAGATTATATATACACATCCCCATGCAGCTGGCCAGGCTAGGAGGAAAATATCCGAGCTCGGGGCACAGGTGATCTTTACTAGAAGCACCTCAGAAGCCGTTGAGATCTTTAAAAGGGGGTGTATTGACTGCGGCGTTATAGCATCTCCAAAGGCTATGGAGGATATAGAGGATAAGATCTGTGGGATCGAGGATGGAGATAGTAGAACTAGATTCGCTATTATCTCGATGAGTAGAAAGCCTCTGGGGAGATACACACATACAGCAATAATATTCACAGTACCCAATAGACCTGGAGCCCTCTACAGGGCTCTCTCACCAATAGCTGAGGCATCTATAAACATGAGCTTCATATACTCCAGACCAACAAGACTATCGCCATGGCAGTACTTCTTCCTAGCAGAGCTCGAATGTTATGAATGTGATGAGGCCTTGGATAATATGAAGAGATACACAACATCCCTTAAAATAGTAGGTAAATATGCTATAGAGAGCATTTAAACATTACTATCTAGCTCAGCTTAATATGGTTATATGAAGATTTATATTTCTTAGAGCTAAACTCGATACTGGAGGTGATTTCTAGTGGTATCTCAGCAAAGATTAATAGGTGTTATAATAGCAATAATAATACTAGTAGGCATTATAGCCTTCATAGCATTCATGCCTAGAGCGCCTATACAGGAGGCTCCTAAGGTTACAACCCCTGTTACAATTCCCACCATGGCGACAACACCGGTTAGAGAGCAGGTCACAGCTATAACTACGCCACAATATGCAACCCCTACAACTCCAACTTCGTCTAGAGATGTTCTTAGGGTTGCTATAGGCACGGATCTAGATACCCTCGATCCTCATGATCAGACAACGAATCTTGTGGAAAATGTGATAATGCATGTATGCGATAGACTATTCGATAGAGATGTTAATGGGAATCTAGTCCCAATGCTTGCAACGAAGCTGGATGTTTCAAGTGATGGGCTAACCTATACAATCTATCTCAGGCAGGGGGTGAAATTCCATAACGGGGAGATCCTAACAGCTGATACTGTTAAGCTGAACTTTGACAGGATCTTCAATGCTTCAGCTAAGAAGAGGCTGTCAGCATATTTACCCAATATACAATCATATAGAGTGATCAACGACACAGTGTTTGAGATAAAGCTTTCGAAACCCTTTGCACCCTTTGCGATGTCCCTCTCCCTAGTATATATCCTTGCTAGAGAGGCTATAGAGAAATATGGAGATATCCTATCAAAAGATCCTAGAGGTCTGATCTGCACAGGGCCATTCAGGATGGTTGAGTGGGTTAAGGGTACGAGGGTTGTTCTAGAGAGGTTTGATGGCTATTGGGGAGGTGTTGTCCCTCTCAAGAGGATTATCTTCTATATAGTGCCTGAAGAATCCACTAGAGAGGCTATGTTATTAGCTGGCGATGTAGATCTGGTTTTCTGGCCTCCTCTAGCATCTCTGCCCAGGCTTAACCAGACCCAGGGGATAAAGATCATTCAGTACCCCACATATAGGTATGTCATGCTGAACTTTAACTTCGACTACCCAGCTTTCCAGGATAAGAGGGTGAGGCAGGCTCTGAACTATGCTATAGATAAGGAGGCAATTGTGTCTAGAATTTTCTATGGTACTGCTACAATTGTTAAGAGCCCATGGCAGATAGGGATGTTCGGCTATAGTGAGGTGGGCTATTATAAATACGATCCCCAGAAGGCTAAGCAGCTCTTGGAAGAAGCCGGATTTACCCCAGGGCCTGATGGGATCCTTATACACCCCCAGTATGGTAAGTTCTCTATAAAAATGGTTCATATGAAGGGAAGATTCCCTGGTGATGTGGAGCTGGCACAGGCTATTCAGGGGTATCTGAGAAGCATAGGGATCGATGTAGAGCTTGTAACAGGTGATTGGCCCTGGTACATCAATACCATATACAGCTCTCCCTCTGACAAGGCTAAGAATGGATACTACCTGTTCCAGAGAAGCTGGGGACCCAACATACCTGATCCATACTATACGATCTACTTCCTATATAGCTGTGAAATGTGGGTTGGGCCTGATAAGACACAGCATAAGGGTATAAACCTAACCTCTGCTGGAAGAAATATAGGGTATTACTGTAATAGAGAGTTTGAGAGTCTCTTGAAATCCTATATCACAGAAGTAGATGAGGCTAAGAGGCTGGAGCTGGCCAGGGCTATGGCGAGGATTCTATGGGATGACGCGCCAGCTGTATTCCTATTCCAGCTAAATATATTTGTAGCAGCTAAGTCAAACCTAGAGGGGCTTGTCTTCGTTCCTGGAGAGCAGATTTACCTAGCTAAAGCATATTTCAGGTGATCCCTTGGGCTCCCTCACAACATATATAGTGAAGAGGTCGCTAGCAGCTATACCAACGCTAATTGGAGCTGCAACCCTGATCTTTTTTCTTGTAAGGGTATTACCAGGGGATCCTGTTCATATACTGGCTGGTGAACAGACAAGCCCTGAGATCATTGAGAGGCTTAGATCCGAATTTGGATTAGATAAACCTATATATATTCAATATTTTCTCTATCTAAAATCTATTTTCACCCTTGATTTCGGTACCTCTTATAGGACATATACACCTGTGATCTCAGAGATACTATCTAGGTTTCCCAATACAGTTATCCTAGCATTATCAGCTATGGCTATATCGATTTCCCTAGGAATAGTTCTCGGGATAATAATGGCCCTAAGAGCTGGAACTATATTGGATAGGGCTTTACTAATATTTACAAGCATCTATGTCTCCATGCCTGTTTTCTGGCTGGGTCTTATACTCATATATATATTTGCTGTACAGCTAAAGCTATTACCCGCAGGGGGCATCGGTTCTCCGGCACATATAGTGCTACCATCAATAGCGCTTAGCCATACGCCCCTCTCCTATATAGCTAGGATTACTAGATCATCTATGTTAGAGGTAATGTCTCAGGACCATGTTAGGATGGCAGTTGCTAGGGGGATGCCTATAAGGGTTATTATATTTAATCATGTTCTGAGAAACTCACTGATAAACGTTATAACAGTTATAGGCTATTTCGTAGGCGTTCTTCTAGGGGGTGCTGTAGTTACAGAGACCGTGTTTGCCTATCCAGGGATCGGGAGGCTGTTGATCGAGTCTATTGCTGCTAGGGACTATGTAATGGTGCAGGGAATAGTAATATTTATAACATTCATATTTATACTTGTAAACCTAGCTGTAGATATTATCTATAGGATCATAGATCCTAGGGTGAGGCTGTGATGGGTATAGAACGGTATGGAATATATCTCCCACATCTATCGAGGATCTATAGGTTTATAGCTAGAGATAAATTCCTCTTGGCCTTCTTCATAGTATTGGTTTCTATAGTTATTATGTCAGCATTGGCAGACCTGATAGCTCCCAGCGATCCCTATAGGATCAACTTAGCTGAAAAGCTGAGTCCGCCCTCGCTTAGCCATATAATGGGGACAGACCAGCTTGGTAGGGATCTCTTCAGCAGAATTCTATATGGGGGGAGATATACCCTTATGCTTAGTGCCGCATCCATAGCATTAGCGCTCCTCATAGGCTTGGCTGTGGGAACGATCTCTGGTTATTATAGGGGGTGGTTAGATCTTGTAGTACAAAGGATCGTGGATATCCTAATGGCTTTTCCAACAATAGTCTTGGCTATAGCCCTAGCCACATTTATAGGTTCAAAACCTGAAACACTTGTAATAGCTGTTGGCATAGCGGAATCCCCCTTCATGGTGAGGGTTATAAGGAGCGCGGTGCTGGGTATAAGGGAGATGCCATATATAGAAGCTGTTAAGCTTATGGGCTACAGCGATCTATATGTGATCGCTAGACATGTGATACCAAATATAGTTTACGTAATAATACCCCAGACAACATTGCAGATGGGGTCGGCTATCCTAACTATTGCAGCCCTTGGTTTTCTAGGTATAGGGATAAAGCCTCCAACCCCTGAATGGGGATCAATGCTTAATGAGGCGAGAACCTATTTAATGGATCATCCACATCTACTAGTGTTTCCAGGCCTCATGATATTTCTAGCTATAGTTAGCTTCAATATAATTGGGGAGGGATTAAGAAACATTTTAGATCCTAAGGCAAGGGTTACATACAATATCATTGGAGTAAGAACTGGCTCTATATTTAGAAAGCCTAGTGGTGATAGGCATGGAGGGTAATGAATATCTATTAAGCATCAAATCCCTTACAATAGGCTATTTAACTGAGAAAGGTATTTTAAAGGCTGTAAAGGATGTAGATCTCTATGTGGGAAGGGGCGAGGGTGTTTGTGTTGTAGGGGAATCAGGATCTGGAAAGACTACTCTTGCCAACGCTATATTGGGGATCCTCCCGCCTAATGCGATAGTGCTTGGAGGCTCGATAGTTTTTGAAGGTATAGATCTTTTAAGGGTGGATCAAAGACTCAGAGCCTCTATACTTGGTGTAAAAATAGGTCTAGTTCCTCAGAACCCTTCCTCCTCATTAAACCCAATACTTAGGATTGAGGATCAGTTCTGCGAGATATTGAAATATAGAAGGGGTATTAAAGATAGACATCGATGTAGAGAGATTACGGAAGAGCTTTTAAGCAAAACAGGGATCAGAGATCCCGATCGTGTGATGAAGCAGTATCCTCACCAGCTTAGCGGGGGTATGAAGCAAAGGGTTTTAATAGCAATGGCTCTATCAACTTCTCCTAAGCTTATAGTTGCTGATGAGCCAACATCAATGCTAGATGCAACTATCCAGGCACAGATATTAGATGTGCTTTCAGATATAAAGAGAGGAGGTCTATCGATCTTAATGATCACACACGATCTCGGTGTTGCGGAGCGAATATGTGAGAGGATCTATATAATGTACTATGGCGAGATCATGGAGTTTGGAAGTGTAGATAAGATTATGAGTAAGCCTCTCCATCCATATACAAAGATGCTCTTAGAACATGCATTCCTCGGATTCAAGTCAAGTGGTAGGAAGGAGACTCAGTATAGAGGTGTAGAAGATCTTAAGATCTATGGGAATGAGGACGAATGTATATTTAGCCCTAGATGCCCCTACGCCTTTAACAGATGTTTTGTTGAGAAGCCAAAGATGTTGGGAGATAGTAATAGCGGTGTTAAATGTTTTCTATATTAGGGGTATCTAATATGTTATCCATAATGGTACTAGAGAATGTTTATAAATACTATCCAGCGGTAGAGACTATCTATAGAAAGCCGAATCTATATATAAAGGCTGTTGATGGTGTGAGCCTAGAGATAAGGGAGGGTGAGGTATTAGGGATAGTAGGTGAATCTGGATGTGGAAAGACTACTTTAGCGAGAATAGCTGCTGGACTCCTTAAACCTGATAAGGGTAGGGTTCTGTTTAGGGGTATAGATATATATTCAAGCAAAATTAGTAAGGAGTTAAGGAAGAAGATCCAAATGATCTATCAAGATCCTGAGGTCTCGCTAGATCCGAGATATAGTGTTAGGAAAACATTAGAGGAGGCGTTGAGGGCTTCTAGAAGGGATATGAGAGAGATCCTAGATCTATTGAGGATATTGAGACTTCCAGGCGATATATTGGATAAAATCCCGCAACAGCTCTCAGGCGGGCAGAAGCAGAGGGTTGCAATAGCAAGAGCAATAGCTATGAGGCCTGAGCTTCTAATAGCTGATGAGCCAACCTCGGCCCTTGATGTAACGACAAGAACACAGATCCTCAATATATTATTAGATCTAAATAGGGAATATGGTATAACGATCGTGTTGATAACACACGATCTCGGGGTCGCTGCTTATTTAAGCGATCGTATAGCAGTCATGTATTTGGGCAAAATAGTAGAGGTTGGGAAAACCGAAGAAGTTATTAAAGAGCCTCTCCACCCATATACCATGACATTGATCTCATCAAGTCCTTCAGCATCTAGACTATCAAAAGCCTCTCTAAAGCCCGTTGGAGAGGTAGCATCGTTGAGAGAGATTCCACATGGCTGTAGATTCCATCCGAGGTGCCCGTTTGCCATGGATATATGTAGGAGGGAGGAGCCCCCGTATTTCCAGATAGATAAGGATCATATATCGGCGTGCTGGCTACATAAGGGTTAAAAACCGCTAATTTCGAGCCAAGTTATATATTTAGTTATTAAATAAATATAACCCATTGTAGCCACTAGTATGGCACTATTATATATTATTAATATTGAAGGCATTAGCAAGTCTCTTTGAATATTTAGTGGATTTCAAAAGCCTCTTGATCTTTGCTATTAAATGCTTAGGTGGTTCAGTCGTACTAGATTTAAAATGCTTTGAAAATAGTATTAGAGGATAGCCATGGATGAATATACGAGATATGCGGTTGAGGTTCTATCTGAGATCATAAGAATACCAACTGTGAATCCACCTGGTTTTGAATATAAAAGATGTGCCGAGGCTCTATCAAAGAGACTGGCTGAGATAGGCTTTGAGGTTGATGTGATCGAGATACCGGATGAGTATCTAGATAAATACTATCCATATTCTCCACAGCACAAGGGATATCCAAGGCTTTTAGTATATGGTAAGAGGGGAAGGGGTGGCAGGGTTTTGCACTTTAATGGGCATTATGATGTTGTTCCCCCTGGTAGCGGGTGGACTAAGGATCCATTTGTGCCTGTGATAGAGGGGGATAGGATCTATGGTAGAGGTTCCACTGATATGAAGGGAGGGATCGCGGCTGTTATAGCTGCGCTCAAGAAGATCCATGATCAGGGGTTTGATAGAAACCTCACAATAGAAGCTCTATTCGTACCTGATGAAGAGGCAGGCGGGGTTGGGACTAGATATTATGTGGAAAAAATATCCAGAGCTCCTGATTATGTAGTAGTTGCTGAGCCAAGCTCATCCACAAGACTTGTTATAGGGCATAAGGGCCTTATAAGGGGGGTTGTAAGTGTATATGGAAAGCAGGCCCATGGAAGTGCTCCATGGCTTGGTGAAAACGCCTTTCTAAATGCTTCAAAGCTTGCCCTTAGATTTATGGAGCTATATAATCCCATCCTCGCCAGTAGGGTGACAAGGGCGCCGGTAGATGAGGAGAGGGCTGGACATCCAACTATAAACCTGGGCGGCTATGCTGAATCTTTATCTAGGAAAGATAACACGGTTCCAGGGGAGTTTGTCTTTAGCATAGATAGAAGGGTGATTCCTGAGGAGAATTTAGATCAAGTGATCAGCGAGCTGGAGGAGATTTTGAGGAAGGCATCAGAGGATACTAGGGTGAGACACGAGCTCAGAATCTTAAGCGCCGTACCGCCCTCTCTAACACCGCAAGACTCTCTATTGGTTAAAGTCAGCGATACATGTATAGAAAAGGTTTTAAAAGTAAGACCAAGGATCTCTATAAGCACTGGGAGGAATGATAGCGTCTACTATAGGTTAAAAGGATCTGAGGTAATAACATATGGCCCAGGTGTCGAAGGAATAGCCCATATGCCTGATGAATATAACTCTATCCAAGAGATTAGCAGATCTATAGATGTATATCTATGTATAGCAAGCTCTCTCGAGAAACTAGTTTGAAGATCTCTATAACAAGGGGAAATCATGTTAGAGAGTTTTCTATCGAAAATTATTATTATAATATTTCAATAACCCAGATGCTAGATAGTGAAGTGGGTTCAAAATCTACGGCTATTTGCTAAAACATCAACCTGGTAATACGTAGCCCCCACATTCCCTAGTTCCCACAGCTATCCTGTATCTCTCCCCAGGCATTATGATCTGGAGAAGACCACTTATCCTTAGAACCCCACCTCTATAGAGTATCGGCGAGTATGTCCCCTCAAAGAGGATTACTTCATCCACCCTCTGCACCTCGGGCGGGGCATCCAAAACCCTATCTATATAGGCTCTACCTGGGTATTGGAGGGCGCTGCATTGTTGTGGGGAAACCTCTATTTTTGATACCACGCATTTACCCGTGCTTATAGCTATCTCCTCGCCATATCTACGTATCTCCTCGGGAAATACGAAGGTTGTTTCAACACCTCTGAATATGATTCTCCTATAGGGGCTATACATAGCCCTTCCGACATCTAGAGGTACTCCATGTAGCTTCGAGATATTACTTACCCATCTCTCAAGATCCCTCCCAGATAGAGGCTTCCCTATCTCTCCAGCCTTTTCATATATTTTAGAGGCGTTTACACAACCATATACTATGATATCTATATCGCTTCTCCCCACAGAATGGAAAGAGCCTAGAAGGCTTCCCCCAACACCTATGTTACCCAGGGATATACCGGTGATTCTTTTTACATCATCTATAAGCTCTGATGCAATAGCTTCAAGAGGATCTCGAGGTCTAACATATATCTCATAACCCCTCTCCTCAGGCAATAGATGCTTCCAAATATCTAGATACCCTATAGTGGGCATCTCAGCACCATATACAGGATCCCACGAGCTAGGTTGATACGATCTAAAGACCCTCTCAACATATGATACTGAGTACCTCTCAACAACCCTTTGAAGCGGGATCCCCATCAGTATCCAAATAGACTGTGCATCTCGATCCTTAATGGGCACATATTTCACATAGGTAAATATCCTTCCAGGGGGGTGTGTTGAGCCAAATACTATATGGATCTTCAGATCTCTATCGATGATCATATCATGATCTATGGGCTCTCTACGGATCATAACTAGCCCTGAGAGATTAAATACTCTCTATATTTATATCCTGTGGCTATCTAATTCTCTGTTTAGACCCATGGTTATTTATTTTAGATCTGGCTCTTTCTCAAAACACTCATATATGTGGGATCATCCGTTTCTGAGCGAGCATCACTTAGTAGGTCTTAAGGAGTTTCTACCTCTTGCTTCTGAAGACAGCAGAGATATCCTTGAGAAGGGTGATACTCGATATCATGATCGCTAATGTTTAAAAAGCTTTGGCTAAGCCAGTGATTCTCAGCATATAGCTTTTTGAGAACTTCTGGCTCATACGCCGCTGCTTTATAATTAGAAGCTTTGCCCTTCAGTGTAGGATGGAGATAAGTTGTAACTGAAAACCTATCCTATTTAAGCGGATCTACTATCACGGTTTTACTAAAGCTATTATGGTTTTCTGCTTTTAATATTTGCTTTTACATAAGGTTTTGTGGGAGAATATGCCGTATTTTATCTATCTGGTTGGACCTGCAGGATCTGGGAAGACTACTTTAGCAATGAGTCTTAGCGAGTGGATGGTCGCTAATCAGCTGGATGTCTCTATTATAAATATGGATCCCGCTGCTGAGAGCCTACCATATACGCCTGACATAGATATAAGGAGGTTTGTAAATGCTAGAGATATAATGTATAAATTTAACCTTGGCCCTAATGGTGCTTTAATAGCTTCTGTTGATATGTCGATAAATCATCTAGACGCTATAAAGGATATGGTTGAGGAGAGGAAGGCTAACTATTATATAATAGATACACCGGGTCAGATGGAGATCTTTGCCTTTAGACCTGCAGGCCCCCTTATTGTGGAGAGGCTGTCCGAGGGCTCTAACTCCTTAGTATTATTTCTTATAGATATGTTTATGGCTAGCAGGGCCTCTTCGCTAGCATCCCTCCTCTTTCTATTCCTCTCCACATGGCTTAGACTTAGGAGGCCACAGATTCTTGTTTTGACAAAAACGGATCTATATCCAGAGGACGTTGTATCGAATGTCCTCTCGTGGATCGAGGACCCATATTCCCTTCTCGAGAGTGCTAGGAGGGAGGGAGTCTCGGGCTATGAGGAGGAGATCATATCAGGTTTATCTGAAAGCATTCTCCAGAATATAGATGCTATACCGGTCTCTGCCGTAACATGGAGGGGGCTAGATAATCTATACGCACTTATCCAAAGAGTACTAGCTGGTGGAGAGGACTACTATACAGAGGAGGCAAGTCCGAGGCTATAGACTCTATTATATAGCTTATAGTTATTAGAGGATCATATGCTGGGTGTATGTATTGACCCTCACCACTAGGATCAAGGCTGTTGTGATTATTACAAGGCCCCATAATGTTCTTATAACCCTCTTAGGGGTTGTTCTAGGAGCTTTGATTGCTGAGCAGAACGCATATAGAGATCCTATTTGGCTCTTAATCTCATCAACGCCAGCCCTTATGATTGCTGCAGGAGGCTATATAGTTAATGACTACTATGACATAGAAATAGATAGGAAGAGCAAGCCCTGGAGACCTCTTGTGAGGGGAGATATATCTCCTCAGACGGCTCTCCAGCTATCTATATTGCTAATCGTATTGGGATGTGTCATTGCATTTCTATTGCTTGGGTTTATCATAGGTGTTTTCGCCTCATTTAATGCCCTAATCACATACCTCTATAGTTGGAGGTTAAAAAGGTTAGGATTGATAGGCAATATAGCTGTTTCTCTCTTGAGCGCGAACTCTATTCTATATGGTGGGCTTATATACATGCTTAGATCAGGGGTGATCGAGTCTCTACCACTCCTGCTAATACCATGGAGCTTCGCCATGGTTATGAGCCTTTCGAGGGAGATTGTAAAGGGTATAGAGGATATTGAGGGTGATAGGGCATATGGTATTAGGACAATAGCTGTTACGAGGGGATATAGATTTGCATCTATAATATCCACGCTTCTCCTAGCAATACTCCTAACAATAGTGGGTATACCATTCATCATAAAGCAATCCATAGTATATATAGCTCTAGCAACAACCTCAATAGCTATTTTCCTAGCATCAACAATCAGAATCGCGGCATCTAAAAACATCGGAGATGCTATTAAAAGGGCATCACTCTCCAGAAGCGTCTCCAAACTATCCCTCCTCCTAGGAACAATAGCCTTTATAACATGGGCCCTTACCTAGGATCAGCTATTCGTAGTAGCAAATAAATCTTACCTATTATCAATATATCTATTATTTTTCAACTCTTTTTAGGTGTATCTATGCTTGATAGGCATGAATACATGAGATAGATTGGCTCTGCTAAGAGGACTTTAGAATCTGTTTATGGTGATCTAGAAACGGGATAATAGTTAGAGATGATTATAATATAAAAGATCTTATACGTGAGACAACCTAATACTAAGCTTATATCTCACACCGTGTCACATTTCGGATCTCTATTTAAAGCTATCCAATTTATACTGCCTATCGCATTTCTAGATCACTTTATACTTAAAAACACCCCCTTAGAATATGAGATCTTTTTGCCTATATTACGGCTTTAATGTTTAATTTAATTTGTTTAATAGAATATTTCATTATATGCGAGGATACATCTATTTACTATGCTAAAGGAATTTCAGGTTCAATCGATTCTAGCGATGCTATGGTATTTCTCATGATCATTAGTCTTCGAAGAGTATCAGTTAATAGGAAAGTGGTGAAGATTTAATTCTATAGTCTATAGTGTTTAGCTAGGCCTCTATGGATTCAAGGCTATATACATCACCTGGCCATATTTCGATATATGGGCTTATATATATTGGGTTATCATCTTCATCTAAGATCTTTATTATAGCCTCTACAGATCCTTCCCTATGACCTAGAGGTATCATTGCAAGACCACTTCTAAATATAGCCTCTCTTATCTCTCCCTCAATAGCGATTAAAACTTTATAATTTTTAGGAACACCTGTTATTATTATAGATCTGCTAGGTATTGAATAGAGATACCTAGAGGATATTATTTCATAGTTCTCGCCCTTTCCACTCCACCCAAGCCTTATCTTTCCGAAAGGCCCTTCATTATAGTATTCTAATCTAATCTTATGGGGGCCCTCTAAAAGGTCTAGGGGGTCTGAAATAGAGAACCCGGTACCTCTGCTCTCCCATCTATCAATAACGATCTCGTTATCTATATATAGCCGTGCACCATCATCTACATCTAGAAAAAATCTATAGCTTCCAGCGTCTGTGACATATAGATATCCCTCCCATACGGCTGCGAATGAGTTTAGCGGCACCCCTGGTGCCGGGTCATCTATCCATATAAAATTGATCTCTGGATCTATTCTTTCAAATGTTAAACCCCTCTCTATAGTATCATCTGGTGTGCATCCATCACAGATCTTCCCATATAGCCCTAGTAACCCATCATGTCTTCCACTCTTTATCTTCACCAATATATTCTTCATATAACCCCTAAGGTAATGCTTTCCCTGAAATGCTTTAAAGTGATTACCCATAAGACTTAGATCATTAATCGATCCCTAAATAAGGAGGGGATCCTTCTCTAAGTAGTTGGACGTATATCTCTAACCGTTAGGGGGTTAAGGAATTCACACTTATAATCTAGATCTTCTATGGGATATCCACATTATTTTGTTTTAATTTCGATATTATTTCTTTCTTCGAGAGCTCCTGATCTAGCTCTAATGTTTGGGGGTTAAATGGGGGTTTTGTGAGTACTGGGATTATCGTGCCTCCCTCTAGCTCTACGAATAGCTGTGGTAGCCATGCGAAGCCGAATTCATCTTTATCTCCGTATTGGTTTGCGAATACATAGTCCTCTTCTATTATTTTAAGCTCTACATTTAATAGTGTTGAGAGCCACTTAGCTATCTCTACGAAGAACTTGTGTTGGGGTTGATAGGTAGCTGTGTCTAGTATTACTCTCTGTACCTTAACCATTACTTCTTCTCCCCCGCCCCGCCCTTTGAGATCTCAACTATATTGTTGCATTTTATATTCTTCATTACTTCATCCAGTTTTTCCAGTGGAACTACATATGTGTATAGATATCTCTTGGTTCTAGCCTTTAGCTTCCCAACATTCTTCTTCTTATCCCTCACAACCCTACATTCTATAGCCTTCTCAGCTACCTTCTTAAACTCCTCAAGATCTTTGAGGAATATTGGCAAAATCACCACCTATCAACTTAATGGGTGGAGGCTAATAAGAAAGATAGGAAATATATAGATGAGGATCGATGATCCTAGCTATCATAGATACAAGCGCCTTTCTACTATTCTTCGAAAAACTATTTGATGTCATAGAACATCTGGATGAGGATCTAAATGAGAAAGCTGTATGTGCTACCACAGACTCCGTTATAAGAGAACTCCATAGACATATAGTGGAAAAGGGTAGAGGAGACTATGCTATGAAATACATTGAGAAAATCTATGAGAAGTGCTATATATACACACTATCTGAGGACTATGAAAAGGAAGAGGCAGATCCAGATATAATAAGGCTAGCTAGCGTTGCAGATGGCTATATATTAACACTAGATAAGGATCTAAAGAGAGAAGCTAGGAAACACGGGATAAAGCTGATAATATATAGGGATAGCAAGAAAATGCTAGAAATAGAATAGAAATAACATTAGCGAGAAAGCATATTTAGAGGAATATATGTGTGTAGTAGCAATAGTGTTGATATTATTGCAGAAACCACCATTGATAGATCTAATATATTTATACGTAGAGCTAGGCTTATCTTTAAAGCATGCTCTCTAGATGATGCTATAGTGATTAAAAAAATGATTTCAGCTATAAGGAATAATATTCCCATATATGTTGAAACCCTAGCTATATAGATCGTTATAGGGGTGTAGATAGCAATAACATATACCATTAAAAACCCTCTCAAGCTAGACATCTTTCCATTTAGAAGCTTTAAAATATGCCTGTAGAGGAGAGAGAGCAGCAAGCTATATATGAGCCCCAACTCTCCACTTCCCATGAAAAACACACATTATCTTAAATAGCTATAGAAGTTAAATATATCTTAGCAATATACGTTCCATACCGAAAAATATCTATGCTTTCTAGAGCGAAGAGGTCTATAAATATACCTCTTGTCAGAGCGTTCTCCTCTCATGGTATTTCTAATTACTTCTAGATATTTTTAGTTCCGTGAGTGGGGTTAGCCCTTGGTGTGGGATCAATAGCTTCACCCGCACCTCATGAGGCTCTGTCGAGCCCAACGCCGCAGGGCTCCCATCTGAGGAAAAATACTTCAAACCGATATTGATTGTACCAATTATATCTCTATCCATGATTAGTCCATTACTCGATCTAGCTAGTCTAAGCTGTATCTTTATTATCTTTATTCTTCTACCCCCCTCTCAACGCAACGCGAATCACAGGGGTATAATTTTTGATGGACCTCCTGCTAAATGGATCTCTAGAGGAGGAATATGCCTCGGACTCATTGTGTTTTAGAGCATAGTCTAGCATCTCAACAAGCATCTCTCTATATGCATCCTTAATCTCTCTAAGTGCTTCTTTACCAAACCTATTTGTCTAAGCCTCTAGAACAACTGTTCTCCTAAGGGTCTTTAACTGCCTCTCCAATCATTAACTAAATATTTTTAAAAGTATAGGTATTTAAATTTATAGCTGAGTCAGAAACAGCCTGGTTAGTCCTGTGCTAGCCCTAGATAGATGTTAAGAGTTGAAAGAAACATAGTAAAAGCGAAGGAATTGAGAATATCTTTTTTATATTATCTTAAATACCTCTAAGGGTCATCTATAGAGGTGTAGTTGATTGTCCAGCTCGCCTGTTGATGGGCTTAAACCGCTGATCCAGGATCTCAAGGGCGAGCTAGGCTTCATCTATATAGCTAGGGCTAGGGCCTTGAGGGAGAGGGGGTATAGGGTTATAAGTTTTGGTGTTGGGCAGCCTGACATACCAACATTTGATCATATAGTTGAGAGTGCTAAGAGGGCTCTAGATAAGAGGGTAACAGGTTATACAGAGACAGCTGGCATTCCCAGGCTTAGAAGGGCTTTTGCGGAGTATCTCAATGAGAGGTATGGTGCAGATGCTAAGGAGGATGAGGTTATAGTTACTACTGGTGCTAAGACAGCGATCTTCCTTGCAATAGCTTCCTATATATCGCCTGGTGACGAGGTGATAATACCAGAGCCAAGCTATCCTGCATATGGAGAGGTTGTGAGGTTCCTTGGAGGGATCCCTAGGTATGTGCCTCTAGAGTTTAGAGATCCTTCATCCGGGTTCCAGCTTGATATAGAGAAGCTGGAATCGATGATAGGTAAGAGGACGAAAATGATCGTGCTTAACAACCCGCATAACCCCACTGGATATGTGTTTCCACCGAAGGTTGTAGAGGAGATCTATAATCTAGCTCGTGAGAAAGGGTTATTGATACTAGCTGATGAGATCTATGATAACTTTGTATATGGTGAAACGGAGTTTA